>JACZYK010000101.1 GCA_022571135.1 Bacteroidota bacterium | reverse complement strand
CCAGATCCGTAGCCAGCTCGGAAAGCCGGGCCTGAATCTCCTCCAATCGGCTTTGGAACCCGGAGAGCTGCGCAGTCGCGATCTGTAGCTGCTGCCTATGGGTAGCCGTCGGCCCGTAGGTCGAATTACGGACACCCCTGCTCACGGCGGACAGACGATTGTCCACGGTCGGCCTCGTCTTCTCACCGGGCTGCTGCTTGGCCCGCATTCCGTTCAGTTGCCCATCGAGTTCCAGTAGATCCTGTCCGGCCCGGTGAAGCCTGGCATCCAGATCTCCCGGCGCAGCGGTGGCTCGTCCAAGCGCGACATTCATGGCCTCGACCTTGCGCAGGGTGTTTTCGAGGGCCGTATAAACAGCTGAACTGTTGCGTGTGGCGTCTTCCAGGGCTCTCCAGAATGAGGCAACAATGTCCGGGGATGCTCCTTTCAGGGCCCCTTCGCGAAGCGGCACGACCTCGAAGCTCCGGGGCGAAGACAGCGCTGTCACGACGCCGTCGACCCGTTTGGAAAGAGTCACCATATAGGTCCCGGGCGACGCCATCATGCCGCTGAGGCTCTGATCCTGGGACTCCAACCCGACGGCCTGCGGTGCGGGAAATCTCAGGTCCCAGGTCGCGCGGTGAAAGCCTTTCGAGACGGGTCCTTCGATTCGCCGAACAACATTCCCGTCGCTGTCCGTGACCGTGAGCAATATAGTCGGGGCATCCTCGCGTCTTTCCTCTTCGACGGTCTCCCAACCTGGAAAGCCGACGTCACGGTCCCGAGCCACGAGCTCCTTTTCCGCTTCCTGTCGGATGACCTCTCTCGTTTTAAGGCCGTCCCTCAGATAATACGTGAACACGGCTCCGAACGGTGGATTGGGCGCCACATAGTGCGAACTTCCCTGAGAGCCTTTTTCGTTGTTAAAACTCAACATGGGTCGAGGAACGTACCACCAGGCCTTCCGCGTAGAGAAAAGTGTGGCTTCTTCTTCCAGCTGTTCAGCAGACACATCTCTCAGAGCGCTGTAATCATCGAGTACGAAGAATCCTCTGCCGAAAGACGCTCCGACGAGGTCGTTTTCTCGCCGCTGAATTCCCAGATCCCGGAAGGAGATGGTCGGCACGCCGCCCTTGAGTTTCACCCAGTTGCCTCCTCCGTCTACCGTGAAGAAGATGCCGAATTCGGTTGCGGCAAAGAGCAGTTCGGGCTTGACGTGATCCTGGACGAGGCGCCAGACCAGTGTGCGATCGGGAATGTTACCCCGGATGGAGACCCAACTCCGACCCCGGTCCGCGCTCTTGAACAGGAACGGTCTGTAATCACCGTACTTGTGGTTATCCAGGGCTACGTAGACGGTGTTGACGTCGTGCAGATCGGCTTTGATGTCATTGACGAACGCCGTCTCCGGTAGTCCCGGCAGATAGCCCACTTCGATCGCGCGCCAATTCGCGCCGCCGTCTTCGGTCACCTGGATCAGCCCGTCGTCTGTGCCTGCGTAGATCAGTCCTTCCTGAAGCGGCGATTCCGTCAGCGAAGTGATCGTGTTGTAATTGGACATGGCCCCAAGGTCCCAGGCGTTGTCCCAGCTCTGGACGCTACCCATGATGGGTAGAGCGATCCGCTCCTGGTTTCGCGTGAGGTCTCCGGAGATGGGAGTCCAGTTGTCACCCCGATCATCGGATCGCCAGACCCGCTGCGATGCAAAATATATTCTTGATGCCTGATGGGGGCTCACCAGGATGGGAGCATCCCAGTTGTAGCGCTCATAGTCTTCGTCCGCACCTGGCTGCGGCTGGATGTCGACGACTTCACCCGTAATCATATCGACCCTTGAAATCGCTCCCTGCTGCCTCTCGGCGTACATGATGTCGGGGTTTCCGGGCTCGGTCGCGGGCTGGTGCCCGTCCCAGTTCAGTACGATCCTCCAGTCCGAGTTCTGGATGCCGTGCACGTTGTCGGTCCGCGAGGGACCACCCTGCGTACCGTTGTCCTGCGTCCCGCCGAAGATGTTGTAGAAGGGCTCGCTGTCATCCAGGGCCACCTTGTAAAACTGTGTGAGGGGCAGATTCTCCACATAGCGCCAGGTCTTCGTGAGATCAAAAGTCTCGTACACGCCTCCATCCGTTCCAACCAACAGGTAATCGGGAGCATCCTTGCGGAAGGCAATCGCATGGTTGTCCCCGTGTTTATGCTCTTCGTTCATCCTATAGAAGGTCTTCCCACCGTCATCGGAGATCTGCAGATTGGCGTCCATCAGGTAGAGCCTTTCGAACTGATGGGGCGAGGCGTAGAGCTCCTGATAGTAGTGGGGCCCGGTTGCCCCGGATACGGCGTCCGACATTTTAACCCACGACGATCCCCGGTTGGCAGATCGGTAGACTCCTCCGGTCTTACGATCCAGTTCGATGGCGGCATAGAGGATATCCGGCACTTGGGGCGAGATGGCCAGGCCTATTTTTCCCATATTGGACTCGGGCAGGCCGTTGGTCACCTCTTCCCACGTTTCGCCCCCGTCCGTGCTGCGGTGTATACCGCTCCCCGGGCCACCTCCCATGTACGCGGCCACGGTGCGGTGGCGCTGCCATGTGGCGGCATACAGCCGGTCCGGATCGCGGGGATCGATCGCGATGTCGGTCACGCCCACCCACTCGTCATCTCCCAGCGTCTTCTTCCAGGTCTTACCTCCGTCAGTTGATTTGTAGAGCCCGCGATCCCCTCCGGACGACCAGAGCGGGCCCTGGGCGGCTACCCAGACGATGTCGGAGTTTTCCGGGTGCACGACGATCTTCGAGACGTGGTCGGAGTTCTCCAGCCCCATATTGTGCCACGAAGCGCCGCCGTCGTCGCTGCGATAAACGCCGTCGCCGTAGCCCATATGGCGACCGCCAACGTTTTCACCCGTACCCACCCAGATAATGTGTGGATTGCCGGGATCGATGGTTACACAGCCCGTCGAATAGGATGTTTGATCGTCGAAGATCGGAGTCCAGGTAGTTCCCGAATTCACCGTTTTCCAGATTCCTCCCGAGGAAACGGCCACGTACCAGATAGCCTCGTTCTCGGGGTGAATGGCGATGTCCGAAATCCTACCGGACATAAAGCCGGGCCCGATGCTGCGCAGGCTCAATCCCTCGAATGTGGATTCGTTCATCTTGCCCTCGGAGCCCGAGTCCTCCTGCTGCGCATCTGCGGTAGAAACAGACAGAAGAGAGAAAGTGGCTGCGACGAAGAATAGGAATAGCTTTTTCATGGCGCTGTTTGCATGGAAGGTGGTGGGAGTGTAAGAGATGTTAACAAGCAGGAACTATGCGGGCTACCCGGAACACCCGGCGGCGGCCGAAATTGCCCGTGAAACGGGTCTCGTCCGATTGGATCGCCGGCAGCGCCGGAACTTTTCCGTCCAACCATTTCGACGGTCCCCTGACGATCGATCCAAACGCGGAGCCGGCAATCGTCGTCGCGATTTCTATTGCGCATGTTCCAGTCATCCGATACATTTACGGCCCCGATTCAGGCCATCGAATATATCAAAACCCGGAAACCTCATCATGCACAGCTTCATTTCAAGACATTCCCCGTCCGTTCTGATTTTCATGGTTCTTCTGACACCGCTTGCGGTATCGGCGCAGGATGCAACGATCTCCATCGTCGTCGACCGGACCGAAATCACGCTAAATGTCAATCAGACCACACGGCTTTCGGCGAAAGTTCTCGATGCGAGCGGACGAGAGACGGACATACAGACCCGTTTCTATTCGAGAAGCCGAACGTCCGTCGCCGTATCGCGGGACGGTGAAGTAAAAGCTCTCAAATCCGGTACGTACAGCATTTTTGTCCGTGCATCGTCACCCGAAGGTCAGCGCATTACGGAAGAGATTAGGGTCGACGTCTTGTATCCGCCTATAGAAAGTGTCACTTTCACCAGCGCGCCAGAGCAAGTCTATGTCGGCACCCGAGTACCGTTGAATCCGGAGGTGCGAGATGTATCTGGTCAGCTCCGAGACGATGTCGACGTGCATATCTCGATCGACAATCCATCGGTGGCTACGGTGGATGCTTTTGGTCACATCGTGGCTCATGAGACGGGTTCGGTCACGATAACCGGTCAAGCGGAAGAGGCCACGAGTTATGTGATCATTACGGTCATTCCCAATCCGATCACTGATTTGAATTTGTCGGGGGGCGCTCTGGAAGCTCGGACCGGCGACGTGATTCAGTACTCGGCCGTTGCACGAAACGCAGAAGGCGAACCGGTCCAGGATGCACCGGTCCGGTACGCGGTATATGCCCAGCCTGATGACGATCTGGGCGCGTCCGCCTCGGCACAGATCGACCAGGACGGCCGATTCGTGGCCGAAACTCCGGGCCTGTACACGATCGTTGCCTCGACCGGAAAACTATCCACGGAATCATCGATTCGTATCACACCACGGGACGCGGCGCGTCAGATTGAGCTGGTGGGAAAGGGAATCGTGAGCGATGTCCATACCTCGGATCTGTGGGTCTGGGAAGGGGTTGACGGGCGAGACTATGCGGTGACCGGCACCTGGAGGGCGAACGGCGAAGCCTATTTCTGGGATGTGACGAACCCGGCGTCACCCACGATCATCGATACCGTTGCGGTCGATGCCCGCACGGTGAACGACGTCAAGGTATCGGAAGACGGATCGGTCTGCGTGATCAGCCGGGAGGGTGCATCGAACCGTCGCAACGGGCTCGTCATCCTGAATTGTACGGATCCGCATAATGTCACCACGTACGCCACGTACGATGAGGATCTTACCGGTGGTGTCCACAACATCTTCATCTATGACCACCACATTTATGCCCTGAGCGCGGGCAGGCGCTATGACATCATCAGTATCGAAGACCCGACGAATCCCCATCTCGTGGGCAGCTTCGAGCTCGAGTCGGTCGGCCACTCGATTCACGACGTCTGGGTCGTCGACGGAATCGCGTATTCGTCGAATTGGGGAGACGGTGTCTACATGGTCGATGTAGGCAACGGCGTTGAAGGCGGCTCGCCCTCCAATCCGGTCGTAATCGGCCACTATGTCTACCCAAGCGGATGGAATCACGCGGCCATTCCGTACCGAAGCAAGGACACGGGCAAATTCTATGTTATTGCCGCAGACGAGGTGTCCATCAATGGTAAGATGGGCGGTTGGGTACACTTTGTAGATTTCACCGATCCAAAGAACCCGAAGGAAGTGGCCCGTTACGAGGTCCCGGAAGCGGGATCGCACAACCTGTGGATTGACGGCGATCGACTCTACATCGCCTACTATCAGGGAGGTCTGCGAGTCGTTGACATCTCGGGTGATCTGATGGGCGACCTGTACAAACAGGGGCGTGAAGTCGCTCATTATTTCTCAAACGATGCGAACGGGCATGTTCCTAACGCAGCCATGGCGTGGGGACCCCAGGTTTTCAAAGGGAATGTGTTCTTTTCGGACATGAACAGTGGTCTATGGATCGTTAAAGTGCAGGGAGACGCTGTCCCGGATTCCGCACTCTAGCGGATTGAAGAGCGTGCATGGTCGAGATTGCGCCTGCACCGTTAAACCCTATCAATCGATGGCGCCGGGCATGATCAGAAAGAACTTGATACATGTGATTCTTCTGGGTCTGGCCGGATGGTCTTTCCTGACGAACACGGTGTCGGCCCAGGACTATTACGTGTACGTGGCCGCAGAGTCGGATGACGAGGTGGCGCTCTTGCGCTTCGACGGCACCAACCTGGAAGTCGTCAAAACCATCGAAGTCGGGACGTGGCCAAATGAAATCGAGGGTCCGCATGGACTCAACGTCAGTCCGGACGGTGAGTTTTGGTATCTATCCATCGCCCACGGTTTCCCGTACGGAAAGGTGGTCAAATACAAAACCGGATCGGATGAGTTGGTCCAGGAGGTCGAAGTCGGACTCTTTCCGGCGACAATTGCCATCTCCGAGGCCACCGGATTCCTCTATGTCGTGAACTTCAATCTGCACGGCAGGATGACCGAAGAGAGCTCTGTTTCCGTAATTGAAACCGAAACCATGACGGAAATAGAGCGGATCCCCCAGGGCATCATGCCTCATGGATCCCGGATGTCACCCGACGGACTGATGCACTATTCCGCGTCCATGATGACGGGTGAACTCGTCGAAATCGATGCGATTACTCTTGAAGTCGTTCGCCGCCTCAAAACGGGATCGGACCCGGAAGGACCCAATCCGAAACCGACATGGGTCACACCCCATCCTACAAAACCTCTGGTATTCGTGGCCAATAACGCTGCCAATCAAATTGCGGTTGTGGATCTGGAGAAGTGGGAAATCGTCGATCATTACGAGACGAACAAGGGACCCTACAACCTGGACATTACGCCGGACGGCAAGCTTCTCATTGTCAGCTACAAAGGAGCCGCCAGTACCGGTGTCTGGGATTTGGAAAAAGGCGAGGAATTGGCTCTGATACCGAACAGCCGCGCAGTAACCCACGGAGTGGCCGTAACACCGGATGGGCGTTATGCTTTTGTCTCGGCTGAGGGAGTCGGTGGAGAGCCGGGCGCTGTCGACGTAATCGACCTCTCCACGAAAGAACTCGTCGCATCGGTCGACGTCGGCAAACAGGCCGGTGGTATCATCTTCTGGAAAATGACGGAGTAGGCGGTCCAGTTCGACTGCATGGAGTACTGCGCCAATCCAGAGCATGCTACTCCTCATCACGGGCACACCGGAATCCGATGGATGGCGTACGCATCTGCCTCAGCGTACCTGCCCGCCAGTATGTGCGGGTCACATGGAATTCGCTTGATACACTGCCACCTCGCACCAGACGCATGTCTCGCTCGTCGGGATTATCAAAAATGGACGTCCGACCCGGTTCGGGGTACTTCTCGTAATATTTGTTTACCCACTCGGCCACGTTTCCGCTCATGTCGTGGAGACCGAACAGATTGGGTTTTTTCTGTCCGACCGGCAGAGACTGGCCGTGACTGTTTATCCGGTGATGTGCGTACTCGTCAATAAGCTCGTCGCTGCTGCTGCCGGCGTACTTCTGCTTCGCAGTTCCTCCTGCAGCCACATACTCCATCTCCGAAGGAAGGCGTGTCCCGAAGAATGCACAGATATCCATCGCGTCGTCCCCACGGAAAGAATCACCCATCTGAAACTGCCGCCTTGGATGCGAACCATCTCGATGTCCAGTACGTCGGTTCTTATGGCCAAAGGGAGACGCGCATCCGAAGATCACCGATGCTGAAAACAGAAACAGGAGTTTGTGCATTACGGAAAAGTCCGGAGCGTCGACCGATTGAAACGACTCTAACGAGTCCGGCCGTGGACAGAAGTTGCCTCTCAAGGCCTACTCGTGGTGGAGCGCCTGCACCGGATCGGCTACGGCTGCCCTGATCGACTGATATCCCACCGTCAACCATGCTATGACGAGCGCCATCAGTCCGGAAATCAGAAATACGGCCCACCCGATGCTCGTCGTATACGCGAAGTTTTGCAGCCATGCCTTCATGGCAAAGTAGGCGAGAGGGAACGCCACCGCGCACGCGATCAATACCAGCTTGGTAAACTCCCCGGAGATCAGGCATACGATGCTGGAAACCGAGGCTCCGAGCACTTTACGCACGCCGATCTCTTTCGTGCGCTGCGTCGTCACAAAGTTCGCGAGTCCGAACAGCCCGAGACAGGCGATAAAGATGGCCAATCCCGTGAAATAACTATAGATCATACCCAGACGTTCTTCCTGGCCATAGAAACGTTGGTAGTCCTGATCCAGGAAGAAATATCTGAACGGAAACCCCGGTTCGAAAGCGCTCCATTTCTGCTTCAGGAATTCCAGCGTTTCGCTGGTCCTCTCGGGTTGAATCCGAATCGGGATGTAATTGTAGTTCCGGCGCATACCGAAAATCAGCGGACGCATCGCCATATGGAATGATTCGTGATGTGCATCCTGAAGAACTCCGATGACAGGACCTATCCGGTCTGAACCGTCGTCTTCCGCCCCGGATCTGAGCACCCTCCGTCCAACGGCCTCTTCTACCGTCCATCCCAGTTCAGCGGCGGCGGCTTCCGTAATAACCCATGCATCCACATCACTCGGATACTCACGCGAGAAACCACGGCCGGCAACGAGCTTGAGACCCAGGGTCTCGATGTACTCGGCGGTTACCTCGCCTGTACCCGCCAGCATATAATCTCCCTCCTCCGCCCCCTCTTTACGAAACACGGTGTTGTTATGAATGTGGTCGGGTCCAGGAACTAAACCGGCTGCAGCTACCTGTACGATTCCTGTGTACTGCATCAGCTCCTCGCGGAAGGACTCAAAGCGGTCGTCTCCCTCTCTCGTCTCGACCGGCAGCACGACGACCTGTTCTTGGTCAAATCCCAGATCCTGGGTTCGCA
>JACZYK010000100.1 GCA_022571135.1 Bacteroidota bacterium | reverse complement strand
CTCATTGATCAGACGGCGGTTCTCCGCCATCAATTTGACCGGAATCGTCCGAACGGAGGTGGCGGTCGGGATGGAAAGGCTCGCCTCCATGTTCTCGACGATCTTCGCAGCCGGACCTCTGATTTGCTTTTCCTCCGAATCGGGCATCGAAGGGGTCGCAGGCTCCCGTTTTTCATCACGCAGGGGCTCGGCCGGACGAACCGGCGCTGATGGCTTGATCGGCGCCGATGGCTGAACCCGCGGCGCTACGAACGATGGACTCGGCTTGTAGTCCGCGAAGAATTCCTGCCAGCTCTCGCTCACGCTCTGCGGATCTTCGAGATACAGTCGATACAGTTCTTCTACATAACCCGTATTGAATCCGAGAGAAGTCACGACAACGCTGAATCTGCTACCGAAAAAGTGAACAGGTAACGATAGTGAGGGGGGAAGGATTCCTCACGGGGGCTTGTCTGCGCGCCCGTGGAGTTATACCAGCGAGAGTCTAGAGCCACCCCTCTTTCCTGTACCAGTCGATTGTTTCGGAAATGCCGTCTTCGAGTCGCTTGCCCGGGGCATAGCCAAAATCGGAGCCGGCCAGCGAACTGTCGCACATGGTGCAGGCATGCCTTATCTCGTTCGCCTTCTCGCGGTTGAGCGGCGGATAGACGCCCCTGAGCCTACCCGCGAATTCGGAGATCCATCCGATCGGGCCCAGGAATCCGGGCGGCACTCTAATCGTCAGGACCCTGCGCTTAAAAGCGTGCGCTGCCGCGTCCCGGATTTCATACCATGAATAATTCCTCGGACTGCCAAGGAAGTATGTTTTTCCCGTAGTGACGTTCGAAAGCACCGCGGCCAGCATTCCCTGGACCAGATCGTCGACATGGACCAGGCTCAACGACGGCGTGTCCCCTGCGCCGACTATGGGGCAGAATCCTCTGGCGATCGATTTGAAAAAAGTGAAGATGTCCGTCTCGCGGGGTCCGTAAACAGCGGGAGGCCGGACAACGACGATCGGGAGCACGTCCTGATAGGGGTGCAAACGCCTCTCCATCAACGCCTTGCTCTCGCCGTACCTGCTGACTGGTCGCAACGGGGCCTTCTCCGTAGCGACTCTGTCATCACACCGACCAACGGCCGCCAGGCTGCTCGTGATCATGATGTTGCGAACGTCAGGATTCGCCGCTTTCACGGCTTCCAGGAGATGAAGGGTCCCGTCGATGTTCGCGCTCTCGAACGCGGCCCATTCCGTGGCTCTCGTAACGGCAGCGACGTGAAAGACGTAGTCGACGCCTTCAACGCCTTTTCTCAGCGCATTCTGATCACCGATCGTTCCGGGGACGATTTTGATCGGCAGACCTTTGAGGTACCCGGGGTCCTGGCGGACCAGGCAGCGCACTTCACCGAACTCCTCCTGGAGCAGCCTCTCTACGAGATGGCTTCCCACGAAGCCCGTTCCGCCGGTTACGAATGCACTATGGCTCGCTTCATCGGGCACGCAGCTTTACGACGTTTTCGATATGATGGGTGTGCGGAAACAGATCGACCGGTTGAACGGCCTCGATCGAAAACGTATCGGCAAGCATTTTCAGATCCCGGGCCTGCGACAACGGATTACAGGACAGGTAGACGAATCGCTCGGGTCGCAGGCGACGAATCTGTTTAACGACTCTGGGATGCATTCCTGCACGGGGAGGATCAACGATCAATACATCGGGTCTTCCGTGTTTGGCGATGAACTCCTCATCGAACAGCCGCATCATATCACCGGCGAAAAAAGATACATTCTCGATGGAGTTGGTCTTTGCGTTTCGCGTCGCATTTTCTACGGCCTCCGGCACGAGTTCTACACCGATGACCCGGCTGACCCGGTTGGCCACATAGATGGAGATTGTGCCGGCGCCACTGTACAGGTCATATACGAGGTCGTTCTGCTTGAGCTCGGCGAATCCGGCTGCGACGTCGTAAAGTCGCTCGGCCTGCGCGGTGTTGGTCTGAAAAAAGGCGTTGGAGGCGATTTCAAAAATATGCGGTCCGATCCTGTCATGGATTACTCCGGGTCCGAATATGGTATGTATCTCATCCCCGTATGCCGTCTGGGCGACGCCTCTGTTGATCGTGTTCACGAACGTCGTAACTTCAGGAATAGCCTTCTGCAGCTCGGAGGACAGGCTCTCCATTCGCTCGGAGTCGTAGCCGCTCGTCACCAGGTTGACCATGAACTCGCCCGTCGCATGGCCGCTGCGAAGAACGAGGTGGCGCAGGAACCCGGTATGGTTCCGAATGTGCCACGCCTGCCACTCTTTTTCCCGCACGAAACGGCGTACAAAATTGACGACCCGCACACCCGTCTCCGAATGGAGATGGCACTCGGTAAGGTCGAGCACCTTGCTGAAGTTTCCAGGCACGTGCAGTCCGAGGGCAAACGACATGTCGAACGCCCGGCCGGAGGCGATTTCATCCGACGTCAACCATCTCTGGGCGCTGAACGAGTATTCCATCTTGTTCCGGTACCGGTAGATTGGATTCGCTCCAATCGCGGGTGCTATGCTGATCTTCTCGAAGCCGCCGTGATGTTCGAGGGCTTCCCTTACCGATTGTGTCTTGGCCTCCAACTGGGCCTCATAAGTGACGTGTTGCCACTTACAGCCACCGCACGTGCCAAAGTAGGAGCATACGGGTTCGGTTCGGTAGGGTGAAGGTTTCAGGACGTCCAACGTCACCGCTTCGGCGTACTTGCGCTTTGTTTTAACGACGCGAACGCGAAGCTTATCCCCGGGAATACCTCCGGGTACGAATACCACGTATCCATCCAGCCTGGCGATCGATTTGCCCCGGTCGGCAAATTTTTCGATCTCCAGTGTGATTTCGGAACCCCGTTTCAGCACGATTCTGTAGGAGGATTTGTGCCAGTAGGCACTTTAGTGTCTATTTGGATGACCGAGTCAGAAGGTATGGCCGATACCGAACTGCAGCACGGGTTTGCGAAGACCGTCCGGAAACAGTTCTCCGCGGCGAATCGGGTCGTGAACCTTGTAAGCGAGATCCAGGCGAAGGATCAGATAGTCCCAGGCCAGTCGAATCCCGAAACCGGTTCCAAGCCCAAGTTCACCAAGGAAATTGTCGAGATGAAAACGGCCCTTCGGAGTGCCCGGGTTCCGGGGCCCGAACCAGACGTTACCGGCATCGGCAAACAGCGTAACAATCCAGTCCGCCGCAAGGAGACTTCGAATAATGGTATGACGCAGTTCGATGCTCCCTTCGAGTTTGATTTCGCCTCCCAGAATATTTGTCGCTTCGGCATCGACTGAATCCGCCTCCGACTTGAACGAAGCCGATCCGGGCCCCAGCTCTCTGAGACGCCATGCCCTGACGCTGGAAGAACCTCCGCTGTAGAACCTACGGTCGAACGGGATCAGGTTTGCTTCGCCGGTTGGTTGGGCGAGTCCGAGAATGAACTTCCACGCAACGACGGAGCGCGAGTTGAGTTTGTGAAAACGTCTCAGATCTGTAGAAAACCTGAGATATTGTCTGTAGATCAGCCGATTCTCCGAGCCCTCGCGGCCGAAGAAAGGAAGGCCCGGAAGACTTCCTTCGAGGCTGTCAGGAGAGAAAACGAACCGGTCGAGCAGGTAACCCATATTTCCCCCGATTTCGAAGGAGGCTTCGTAGGTGTACCCGTCGTCACGTTTGAAGGGGTCGAGCCGAGCCGATCGAAATGAATAACGCAACGCATTGTTGAACTGTGGCCGCGTATAGTCCTCAATGATCTGGGCACGCTGAACGGGGTCGTCGATGGAGCGGATAATATCCTCCAGAAAAATTTCCTGGAAGCCGTCCATCGTATCCGGATTGCTTACAGTAATGTCGACCAGATCCAGGAAAGACGTCAGTCTCCGGGTGTGTCGGAGTTCGAACCGATACCGGGCCGACCCCCGGCCTCGGAGAATCAGTCGAAGGGCGTCTCTTCTGGCAGCCAGCAGCGAAATTGATATCTGGGTTCGGGCATCGTACAGGCCGAGCGACCGATCGAGGCGACCGAAAGGAAACGTCAGATACGGATAGGCGAGGCTCGCCGCGACCTCCCATTGCGCCGATGTAAAACTGCCCCGACCTCCTATGTCTACGGCAATGCTTCCAGTCGTTCTTAGCTGGAATGCCTCGCCTCCACCGAACAGGTTCAGGTTATTGTACGTGATGCCCAGGCCGGTACCGAACTCGTTGTCGGCGTCGGCCAGCGATCCGCTGCGCTGGAGCATGAACGTCTGGAATCGAATCTGGTGGCGCGCGCGAGTCTGAAGATCAAATCGGTGGGAGAGTCTGCGCGTCCCGGAAGCATCCGTGATCACAGAATCCAGATCGGTCGGGCGAATCTCGGTAAATGCAAAAACACCGGTTCCATCGAGTCGCCTTTTGGTGGCCATCAGTACGCTCCGATCGTACCAGTCCCCGGGTCGGAACTGAAGGCCTCTGGTCAGTACGTCGAAGTCCAGTTTATTCTCTCCGCTGAAATCTGCGGAAACGGCTCCCCCTTCGACGCCCTCTTCGATGGAGTCGAGCCGGGTCGAGTCGGATCTGGGATCGGACGTCGGTTCTGGCCCGGCGACCTGAAAGTGGACGTCACCAAAACGGAAACGCGGACCCAGCTTGACGTCTATCGTGACGTCGAACGAGTCCGGCATCACCGGATAGATGACGGCATGAATAGAGTCTCGTGCGACGCCGGGATATCCCGAGTTTCTCAGGACCGTCATCAGCCGCCGTCCTTCATCGAGCAGAAGCGGAGCCGAGTAGCGCCGGCCGGCGGGGTGATACGTCAGCGGATTATCTTTATCGATCCGTTCGGGCTGAAGCAGCGATCCCCGCGCAATTTCCAGTTTCTGATCGGCATCCAGGGAATCCAGGCCGTTGTAATGCAAGGTTCGTATAAATGTCGGCCGGCCGGCCGAAATACGATATTCGATGCGTACGCGGTCCGTTTGACGCCAGTTCGAAACCACCGCTTCAACCTGAACCTCCCTGAATCCCTCAATCGAATAGAAAAGCCGGAGATGCTCTAAATCTGAGTCTACCAGTGAAGAATCGAGAAGGGCGGGGGGTTCGCCCGAGGCCATAAACGCTTTCCCGATTCGACCTCCAATAGTGTTGGCTCCGAATCGATAGAGCCAGAGCCACCAGGTAAACCCCGGAATCCCGAGTAGTTCGCGGTTCGGTCTCGTGCGGATGTGGAGGGCGAGCTGATCATCGTCAAAAAATCGATCTCCTTCGAAGGCAACCTCAGCTATGAGCGGAGGTCGTGTCTCTTCGACGAGCGAATCCTGCATTGACTGGGCAATCGACACCGCCGGAATTGAAGATGAGGAGACAAAGATGAATGCCAGAGCAGCAATCACGAACGAAATACGCCAGCGTCGTGGTGATGTCTCTTCCAAAGGCGGAACTGGCACAGGTGTCCGGTGAATGGTAATGAGGCGATAATTGTCTATAAACGCGTGGTTGTACCGGGAAACGAATGCGTGAAGAGCTGCACGGGGTGGCGCGGACGAGCCTACTCGTCTTCGAAAAAAAAGTCGTCGTCGGCCGTTGGGAAATCCGGCCATAGCTCCTCGATACTTTCGTAGGGTTCACCGTCGTCCTCCGTGGCACGAAGGTTTTCCATGACCTCCGACGGGGCTCCCGTTCTCTCCGCGTAATCCATCAGCTCATCCCGGGAGGCAGGCCAGGGGGCATCCTCTAAGTGAGACGCAAGTTCAAGTGTCCAGTACATCGATGTGTCGAAACGGTTCGCTATGCTTCAGTTGGCAAGGACAATAGTACGTTGATTGGACAAAATCAAGGGTTTACGCGCCGAACGTAAATGACTATGGGTGAAGCCGTCCGAACGGGCCAAGATGATTGGATGAGAGAATGGTCAGTCGAGAGAAATGGTCGTCCGCTCGGTCTCTTCAAGAAGCTTCTTGTAGGCGGTCGGCGTCATGCTCGGTGCGAGGAAAAAGAGGGGATTAAGAGAGCTTCCCGTCCTATCCCGCACTTCATAGTGCAGGTGAGGACCGGACGTAAGACCGGTGTTACCGCTGTAGGCGATGATATCACCACGTTTTACGGTTTTACCTCGTCGAATATCCCGGGGTATCCTCGACAGATGCGCATAGAGGGTTGTGTATCCAGCGGTCGGATGTCCGATCTTAATGAATACGCCGAAATCGGATCCTGTACCCACCTGTCTGATGACGCCGTTTCCACTGGCAACCACCGGCGAACCCGGATTGACGTGGATGTCGATGCCCCAGTGCATCCGTCTTACCTTGAGGACAGGGTGAAAACGCATTCCAAATCCAGAGAATACGACACCGTCTGTAGGGATAATGGCCGGCATTTCAGACATCGCAGTTTCGCGATCACGCGCCAATCGGGTCAGTTCCCTGTAGCTGTCGTTCTGCAGGCTGATCTGTGCTTCGAGCCTTTCGAGTTGCTCGGATGTGCGTTGGAGGAGCGAGCTTGTAGACGGGCTGAATCTGGAGAACTCCGGGAACGGATTCGTTCCGCCTACACCGACTTGTCGGATATCTTCCGAGATTCGATCCGCCTGGAGTAGCGTGCGGTACAGGTTCTGGTCCACTTTATTGAGGTTGGCCAGTTCGGCCGAGACGCTTGAGATGCGCTCGCCGACGTCACTCAGTTGTTTCTGCAACGCCGCGTTCTCGTCCATCAAGGCCAGCTCCTGCGGAGTCTGGACAAATCGATCCATGCCAAGCGTGAGGGCGCCCGAGAGAAGCAGGGCGGCAACCACGATGACAACGGTCCTCAAATAGATCTTCGCCCGTCTTTCCTTCACCTCAACGAAGGAGCACGAATCGTGATCGTAATAGAAATAGCGATTCTTCACCATATATAATGAGTCAACCGGACAGGTGAATGCCCATGTTGTGATCAGAATTGTTATCCCGAAACGCGATCAAACGACGAAACCAAACCGGGGTTGCAAAAACCTCGAAACGGATTCGCGGACTCGTGCTTGATCGCGTGCGGAAATATGATACAAGGGATTAAAAAGATAGACGTCCCGCCGGAATGAGTCAACATGGGTTCGACTGTAGAGTGGGACTTGATGAAACCTTGCCACAACCATCGAAGCGATCTGAACATTTTTCTCCTATCAACCGAGCGAATCGACACGTGGTGGCGGGTCAGCAACGATGGCATCTGCCTCGATTTCGACGAGCATGTCCGGGTCGATCAGCCTTGAGATTTCGATCATGGACGTGGCAGGACGGATACGCCCGAAAAAGGACCCATGTGCCCGACCGATCGCCTCCCAGTCATCAATATTTACTAGATGGATGCGTGTCCGAACCACGTCTTCGAGACGCGCACCGACGATATGGAGGGCATCCTCGATATTTTTGATCGCCTGGACGGATTGTTTGTACGCATCACCTTTCCCTACGATTTCACCGGAGGCATCCGTAGCAGTCGTACCCGAAACGTGGATATAGGAACCGACGCGTACAGCCCTCGAATAACCCACGATGGGTTCCCATTTACTACCGCTGTCATATCTCTCATACGTCATTGAACGACCACCACCGGAGGTAGACATGGTTTGTTAAACTTCTATCAAAAGTAATATCCGACAACTGCGAACGTTACGATCAGCAAGATGACCGACTGGACCCTGTAATTCTTGTACCAGACGACTTTTCCCCAGATGGAATTCACGACGATGTCCGGTTTCCCGTCGTGATCCCAATCGCCGACGGTGAACGTGGTGTACCCCCATTTCGCTTCACAGGGACCTTGAATCGACCCGTTGGGGCCGGCTTGAATTCGGATGACTTTTCCGTTTGCCTGAAGTTTTCGAGGCGCGGCCCACTTCAAAGGGTTTCCACCGAGATTCTCGATGAATGCAATATAGCCAGCGGTGTTTCCGCAGAGAATGTCGTCGTCTCCATCGCCATCCCAATCGAATCCGCAGGGGGTGACCAGCGCGCCGAACTTCACTTCCGATGCTTCCTGCTGAAAGTATCGGGGGGGCAGAAACCGAGGCATTCCATTTTTCACCTGACCGGTATGCTCCACCAACGCCACCCGTCCGTCTTCGTCTCCGACAATCAGGTCCACGTCGCCGTCCTTGTCCCAGTCGAAAGCGACCGGAGAGATCATCTGCAGATCCATCGCAATCGGGTTGGAGTTGTCACTTAGCCGTTGCCCCGCTGCATATTTGGGATTCTTTCTTGATCCGACATTCTGAAAATACGTGAACGAATCGAGAAACTCCCCGCAGATCAGATCCAGGTCGCCATCACCGTCGAAGTCTGCAAAGTTCGGCGACGGCCTGCCATAAACATCAATTGTTTTTCCGCCGGCGGTCAGTTTGACAGGAGAGGCATACTGCGGACGTTCATCGGAGCCTTGATTGATT
>JACZYK010000099.1 GCA_022571135.1 Bacteroidota bacterium | reverse complement strand
GTCCGGAGGCGGTTCCCACACGAACTAGCATTCCCGGAACCAGGTCCAGGTAGTGTGCGAAATCTTCGGCACCCATACTCGGACGCGGAATGTCGAATATGGCCTCGGGGCCTACCGTTTCCAGTATCGTATCTCGGACGATTTTGACAAGATTCTCGTCATTCACGACCGGTGGAGAACCAAATTCAAAGTCGATCTCGACCTGCGCGCCATGCAGGGCGGCAGTCTGCGTCGCGGTGTTAATGATATGCTCTTTGAAGAGCCCTCGATCATCGTGCTCCATGCACCGATAGGTTCCACCGAACTCGGCCATCGCCGGTAAGACGTTATAGGCCTCGCCAGCATGGAAACGGCAGATAGACAGAACTGCACCGTTTCGAGCATCCGAAACCCTGCCGATCATCTGATACAGAGCACCCATAATCTGTGTGGCGATCCAGACCGTGTCTATCGACTGGTGGGGACGAGCCGAATGACCCGTAGCGGGCGCCAACACAGCCACCCGGAATTGATCGGACGATGCATTGATGGGGCCTTCGATGAGTCCATACGTACCCACGCTGAGTGTGGGATCAACGTGACTTGCGTAGACAGCCGATACTCCTTCCATAACGCCGTCACGCACCATGAGAGGTGCACCGCTTGGCATGCCCTCCTCGTTGGGCTGGAAAAAGACGCGAACGCTGCCGTGCATAAGATGCCTCAGTCCTGACAGCAGGAGGGCCACACCGATCGCCATCGTCGTATGGGCGTCGTGCCCGCACATATGAGATATCTCTTGTACGGATGAGGCATAGGGTACCTCTTTTGCGTCCTGAATGGGTAGGGCGTCCATGTCCGCCCGGTAAGCGATCATGGGTCCGGGCCTTTCGCCCACAATATCTGCATAGAGGCCGGTTCGAGCGATCGGTCCGTGCACTTCCAGACCGTTTGTTTCGAGAGCGCGCCGTATGAACCGGGACGTCTCGATCTCCTGCAGGCCGATCTCCGGATGTTTGTGAAGGTGCCGTCGGACGCTGACCAGCCAGTCCGAGAGTCCTCCAGGGGCCGATGACAGATCGACCATCTGATCGAGGCCGGCCAGCGGCGAATCGAATTCCGCTTGGTTCTGCATCACTGAGCTGTTCTGAATCGTGCCGGATTGTGATGGAAATGGGTTGGATGGGAAGCGTCGCGAGTGTACCTCGATTTTTACGGAGGCGTAATATAGCGTGCTTTTCCCTGGAGGATTTCAAGGGCTCGGAGACCACGCTTCTTCAAGAAGTGCTTTCATAGGCGACCTGTCGGTCAGACCAACCCGAATCTCTTTCTGAAGAACCACTCCACAGATAGACTCACGATCAGGATGATGATGAACGGAACCCTCTGCCACAGACGGATCTGCAGTTCGACGGTTCTGGTAACTGGAATGTAAGAATCCATACTCGACAGGATGGACGGAATGTCTCCGATCTGATCAGGAAAGATCGCTCTCCCGCCGGAACGTGATGAGATCTGCCGCATGAGGCGCGCATCGGCGTGAGGATTTCTGAATTCGATCGACAACGATCCGACCGAGAAAGTCCCTCTATCCTCGCCAATCAGCCCACCATCCCGCGACGCCGTCGCGCTGTAGGCATACACGCCCTCCGGCATTGATCCGAGTTCAACCATGTAACGTCCGTTCCCGAGCGACTGCATACTGTACGGGAAGTTCTCGCCGCCGGGGGAGACCACGTCCAGAGAGACGGAGGCGTCGCTCACCGATCTGAGGTTCTCGTCGTAAACCTGCCCGCCGAAGACAACCGGTTCCCCTTCGTCAAGTTCGCTGGAGGTTGGTGCAACTCTGACCAGGCGGTAATCCTCCGCCGTAGTGAGCCACTGCAGTAGATTCGAGAACAGTTCGGTCCACCTCGTGGCATCTTCCTCGAAGGCCGCTGGAACGTTTCTCCATCTCCAGAAACCAGAGGCCAGCATAGCAGCGGATCGTCGTTTACCGATCTTTCCAACGAGTAGAATCGGATTATCGAGAGAGATGCCGCGAATCTCTGTCGATGCGAGGACGATAGTACCAGGATGGGTTTCCCATTGGCTCGCGTTGAACTGGAGTGGAGGAAGCGCACGCCACCGCTGGATGTTTTTTCTGTCTGAAATATCGAAGATGGCGTGCTGCAATGCCCGACTCGTAGGAACGAAGCTTCCTTCGACATGTCCTGTCCGAATGACTGTAGGATGCGCCGGAAGCGCAGAGGATAGCTTCCGCTCGACTCGCCTCAGGTCAACAGCCCGGTCATAGACGAAGAGTATGGGTATTCCGGCGTCCGAGGCCCGGACGATCTGGTCGATATGCGGCTCCGGCGTGGTGATCGTAGGAAATCCGACCATCACGATGAGATCAAAATCATCGAGCGGACCGCTCGGAAAATCTCCCTGATAGTAAGATCCGGAACGTCGCTGAACACGCGTTACAAGTTCTGTATCCGAATCGCGCTCCAGGAGTTGAACGAAAGACGACACGTCCGGAGAGGGCGCACCGGCGACAAGCAACAGACGTCTCTTTCTCTCCAGGATCTGAATCGATACGAGATCCGCGTTGTTTTGATGGGTGATCTCGCCCGCGAGCCTGGTGATCTCCACGCTGTACTGAAAGAGTCCCGGCTCTTTCGGAACAAAGGCCAGATCCACACTCGTTTCGGAACCGGACGGTGGTAGCCCGACATTTTTTCGATCGAGGATCTCAGCGTTGTGAATGAGCGAAACGGTAATGGGGGCGGGATCGAATCCTTCGTTGCGAATTCTTACTCGAACCGGGACCTCCGTGTTGATGTAGGATAGTTCGTTGACGAGTAACTGTTGGATGCGAATGTCTTTCTGCACGGTCGTATCTCCGAGCGTGACCGTGACGATCGGAACGGGATAGGATTCGGCTGTATACACTGGATTGCGTCCGCCGTTGTGCCTTCCGTCGGAGACGAGTAAAACCGCCCCGAGCGTTTCATTCTGGAGTGCATCCTTTACGTAATCGAGGGCAGAAGAGATGTCCGTACGAGATCCTGTTAACATGAGGGAGTCGATCGAGGGCAGCTCACGCGTCGTGGCGGCGAAGCCGAATAGACGAACGCTCTGGCTTTCTATCGCAATGTCCAGTTCGTTGAGAATGTCCGTGAGAGAAGTCTTCCCGCCCGTGGAATCTGTTTCCTGAAGGGATTTGATGAGTGAAAGGCTGCGGCTCTCATCAATCAGTACGCCCAGCACGGGAGGGCTGGACTGGATCGAGAAGATCCTTACAAGCGGTTCGGACAGCAGAAAGAGGATGATAAAGAGCGTGATGAACCTCAGAGAGCCCAAAAATAATCTACGGCCCTTACTCAGGTCGGGTATGGTCGCCCGATACAGCCAGTATGTAGCTCCCGCCGCGATGATAGCGGTCAGCGCGAGCACAAATACTGAATGGCCGAAGGTCAGATTCATCAGGTCGCGCCCGGATTGCTAGATATGGGGGAGTAGCAGCCAGATCAGGTATCCTGCGAATCCGGCGAGGAGAATTCCACCCTGAAATCTCGAAATGGAATACCCGAATCTGGCGATCGGGTACAGGACGAGTGTGAACCCGATCATGACTGGGAAATGCTGGGAGATGGAGACGGGTTCCACCGACATGGGCTGGATGATTGATACCAGGCCCACCACGAAGAGAATATTCAGCATGTTGCTGCCCATGACATTGCCGATGGACATATCACTGTCTTTTCGGATTATGCACATGATGGACGCCGCCAGTTCGGGCAGACTCGTTCCGATGGCCACGATCGTGAGGCCGATGACAACGGGGTGGATATCGAGCATTCGCGCCATCTCGATCGCAGATACAACCATCAGGCGTGCGCCGAGGGTGAGCGCAATCATTCCACCGAGAAGAAGTCCGACTCGTTTCCGCGCCTTCATCGCGGGCCCAGTGATATCCAGATCTGGAACAGATTCTGAGGCCGGGATGCCGGATGGCTCTCCTGTGTCTCGAAGCCTTTCGGCGGTTCGCCGGCGAATCCTGGAATGATTTCTCGCATCGACAACGATAAAGATCATGAAAGCCAGAAGCCCGAGAAGAAGGATACCGCCGTCTATTCTCGAGATCATTCCATCGGAGGCCAACAGATAGAACAACAGTGCGACGGCGACCATGATCGGATACTCCTTTCGCAGAGTAGTCGCGTCGACTGCGAGCGGAAGCATAACGGCGCTCACGCCCAGGATGAGGGCGATGTTGGCGATATTCGAGCCTATTATATTTCCGATTGCCAGGGCGTCCTCGCCCGTGAGAACCGCATAAAAGTTCAGGATAAACTCGGGCATGGATGTACCCAGGGCAACCACGGTCAGTCCGATTACCATGGGCCGGATTCCGAACCGGTGGGCGATGCTGGACGCCGCTCTTATCAGCCAGTCAGCACCGAAATACAGGATGCCCAGTCCAAGGAGAAATATGATCGATTGAAAGAGCATTCGGTCCGGTCCTGAAGAAAATTGGTTGTAATACCCCGCTCTGTGCGATTTCAGATCATTCGCCGGAGGGCTTCTCCGGAAAAATAGCCCGGCAGCAAATCATCGGCGCGAGTCTTTTCGACGGGTCCTTTTCCGCGGTCCATCCAAACCGTCGCCTGAGGGGCAAGTTCCACCATCACCTGACGACAGGCGCCGCAAGGCGTTGCCTTGTCACTCGTTGGAGAACTGAGATAGATATTTCTCGGCTGCTCGAGTCCATAAGAGGCAACCGTTCCCAGCGCATTTCTCTCGGCGCACAGGATAAACGGCCATTCCGAATGTTCGACGTTGACGCCGGGTACGAGCCGGCCGTCATCCAACTCCATCAGGCATCCGACAGGGAAGTTCGACTCCGGGATAAAGGCTCTCTCGCTGATCACCCGTGCCATCGCCATGGGTCCGTCTTCGGTAGCGGTCTCAAATGGATCGACGGGATCCCCCGGAGTGGGGATTCCCATCTGTCCTGTATGGACGAGTAGTCGCTCGGTCTCCCGGTTGAAGGGTCCGAACGCATGAGAGTCAATGAAGGCCCGATCCGACAGGCTCATCGCATGGCTGAAGGCGATGGCAACGACATCCTTTCGACATAGAGCCACGGCCGTACTGAATGCATTGATCAGCGCCGTTATCGACAGAGAAAACGAAGCGTTGTCGACTCGAACGCCGGGTATGAGCGCCCCATCTTCAAGGAGTAACACCACAGCGCTTTTCTTTCCTGAATAAGGAACGTAGGCGTGTTCAGTGGCATTTTCAGCTTCGGCAAGCAGCATGCTCGCCTGAGGTTCGAAGCGCATTTTATGCACGTATTCGTTGCGTTTCGCGAATCGAACCGTCATGGCGGCCAAAGGGTCCTCCGAAGTGCCCGAATTGCGCGCAAGAAGGGGAGTTGCTAGCTTACGAAATACATGCCGGGATGGCGGAATTGGTAGACGCAACGGACTTAAAATCCGTTGGGCGAAAGCCCGTGCGGGTTCGAGTCCCGCTCTCGGTACACGATGAAAACTCGCATGTTGCGCCACTTTGTGCCTAACGCACTGCTTGTCTCCGGACACGGTGGCGAATAATCTATTCGTCCAAGTGGAGAGGACGAAGGAGCACACCCTGTATCACTTAAACACGACTAAGCCCGGCGACTGACACTTGGTGGATGTTGTGATTCTGTATATGTACATGCCGCTCGCCAGTCCGTCTACGGACACCGTTGTTTCGTGGCTGCCGGCTGGCTTCATGCCGTTGACAGTCGAGTTCTTCGAGGACACTATTGTGGAACAAGCTCTTGCCGACGAGGGCCATGAAGGGCATATTCGACCGAAAAAAACGAGGTTATCGGCGCACGTGCATTGAGAGGCGGTGACGCGCGGACTGGATCAAACGGTCAGCACATCATCGATCACTGACTCCGTCAGCTAATCTCCTGTCGTTTAGAATCGGATTCTAGGCGGCGGACGGGCCTGCTCTGAGCCATCTTTGTCCTCCGCCGAGTCCACCGGCGAATCCAAGTCCAGGAGACTCGAAGGATCTGATGCTATAGGCTCAGTTTCCAGATGAGCACCAGAAAGTTCAATGGCCTTGGCGGAAATCGCCTCCATCTGGCGCGCTCGCTCATTGGCCCAGCGAGGCGGCCGAAATGCTGTAAACCCGAAATTCCCCAATCCTGTCAACGTCGTCAAAATCAAGATCGTGATCTTTGCCCAGTCAAGCTTGTTTGTGAGAGTAGGCACTACCAGGAAGGCCAATGCGGTCGCGAATGCCGCGAAGCTACCCAATAGAGCACCCTGCGTGCTGCCTTTAAACGTTCGCAGGCGAAGTCGATACCCAGATTCGGTTGGTTCGACCGTAACCCGAAGATTTCCGTTTCTCCACGACCGGAAAGACCCATCGCGCTCAAGCTTTCCATGTGCAAGAAACGTTTCCCGCATGTCCTCCACGAGTCGGTTCCAGTCATCATCCGAGAGCGGCCCTCCGTGTGGCGCAGTTAACTGTCAGCTTCCTCTGATAGCTCGTTCGCAAAAGCGCCCTGTGTCTCGGCGACATACTTGGATCCATCAAGCTGCTGCCGAGTTTTAATTATTCGGTTGCGCACTCGATGATTTCGGAGCCGAAGCCTTCCCACCTAACCCGAAATAGTCATGAAACGAGTTCTCGTAGGGCCCATTTTCCTGTTTTTCCTCCTTTTCAGCACCCTGTCAGTAGCCGCCCAGGAATCCACCCGGGTCACCGCCATCCGGGCCGGGCATATGATCGATGTTGAAGCCGGTCGACTGATCGACAATCAGATTATCCTGATCGAACATGGCCTTATAACGGCAATCGGCTCAAATATTAGTATCCCCTCAGGCGCCGAAGTAATCGACCTCTCGGATTCCTATGTCCTTCCGGGACTTATCGACGCTCATACCCACCTCGCTATGACAGAAATGCCAGGTGCTGACATTAACGACCACGGGACGTATTACTACACCACGCTGTTGGAGCCAACCGCATTTCGTGCGATTCAAGGGGTCGCCCAGGCGCGGACGCTTCTGGAATCTGGTTTCACCTGGGTTCGAGACGTCGGAAATAATGCACTCTATGCGGACGTAGCTCTTCGGCGAGCCGTCGAGGGGGGTTGGATTCCAGGTCCGAACATCATCGCTTCCGGTATTATCATCGCCCCGTTCGGAGGGCAATTTCAGATGCAACCCGAAAAGCCGGACCTCGGCAACCCGGAATACATCTACGCCGATACGGAAGACGAAATCCGTCTGGCGGTCCGAAAAAATATTCATTATGGAGCGACCGTAATCAAACTGGTAACCGATAATCAGCCGTACATCTACTCGGTGGAAGACATTGCGGCTGCAGTCGATGAAGCGGGTGATGTAGGCATTAAGGTCGCGGCGCACGCATCGAGCGACGAAGGCATAAGACGGGCAACTCTCGCGGGCGTGGTTTCAATCGAGCATGGAACCAGGCCGACCGACAAAACACTCCGGCTTATGAAAGAAATGGGTACGGTTCTCGTCGGCACCGATTTCCCAGCGACGCGAAACGGAGCCGAGAGACACGCCGCTCTCGTAGACCGTATTCGCCGCGCCTATGAGATTGGTACGCCCATGGCGTTTGGTTCAGACGTCGAGTATTACCGCGAGGGTTGGACACGCGGCGAGCTGACGCTCGAATTCCTGGACAGCTATACGGACGCCGAGCTACCTGCCGACTACATCCTGAAAATGTTCACCCTGTTTGCGGCGGACCTGCTGGGTGTAAATAGCGGCGTGTTGAAGCAAGGTGCTGCGGCCGATATAGTAGCCGTCGATCACAATCCTCTCGACGACATCAATGCGATTCGAGGCGTGCACTTCGTCATGAAGGATGGACGTGTTTACAAGCAGGATGGCCGATTCGAATGGGAAACGCCCAGAGTAATGAATAATCCCCGGAGGAAGCCGCAAAGGCGTTAACCGCGAAAGAAGGAACAACCCGTGATCGCAGGCAAGAAGTATCAACACGTCGTTAATCCATTTCGTCGGACGACACGGCGGTGGATCTTCCCTGAGCGAAATTGAGCGTTACAACGAACCGGCGCTGTTCTGGTGTCAATCGATCCCAGCACATTCCAAATGGCTCGTCGTCCGTGCAGAGGCTTTCGTCTGCGGGTCCGCTGGATATTTCCAGCAAGCCTATTCGGTCCCCGTTGAGAAATCCGTACAGAGAGGTTCCGGGACCGTCCGCGCTGTAATTCAGATCTTCTTGCCATTGCTGATTAATTATTGCTTCTATCGCGGGGCCTTCGATCAGGCCGATATGCTCGAATGATTCTCCGGTGGCCGTGAAGGTCCATTGGCAGCCGATGCCTTTCTGTTCTGTGACGTAATCACGGATGGGAGCTTCCGACAGTTCACCGGACAGACCGA
>JACZYK010000098.1 GCA_022571135.1 Bacteroidota bacterium | reverse complement strand
TTGCAATCGTTATGGGAGGTTCGGGATCGGGAAAAAGCGTGCTCATCAAGCATATTGTACGTCTTCTCAAACCGGACTCGGGAGAGGTATGGGTGAACAACAGGCGCGTCGACCGGATGAAGGAGGATGAACTCGACGAGCTTCGCCTGTCTGTGGGTTATCTATTTCAGAGCGGTGCTCTTTTCGACTCGATGACGGTGGCCCAGAACCTGGATTTCATTCTGGAAAGACATTCCAAATTTTCAAGAGCCGAGCGGCGCGACCGGATCGAGGAATTGCTCAGCTGGGTCAACCTGGCGGACAAACGACACCAGCTTCCGGCCGATCTTTCCGGCGGACAGAAAAAGCGAATCGCACTGGCGAGGGCCATCGTACTCGAGCCGGCTATCATGATCTACGACGAACCCACGACCGGGCTGGATCCGATCTGGGTTCGGGACGTGTCCGAACTCATCGTCCGTCTCAGAGACGAGCGCGACATCACTTCGATCGCCATCACGCACGACCTTCTCTGCGCCGAAATCATAGCCGACGAGGTGCACTTTCTCCATGATGGAATCTTTATCGCGAGCGGAGACCTGGATCATGTCCGCAGCGTCGACCATCCTCAGATCCGCAACTTCTTCGGTGGCTGAATGTTGAAATTCGACGACATTTCGGGAACGCGCTGATCGCCGAGAAAAATCAGGTTTAATCGACGAAACATCGGTTTGCACGTCTGCATCGCCAAACACTAAACGTCATCATGAACCGACAAGCACGCGTAGGACTCCTCGTAGCCTCAGGAACGATTCTCTTCATTCTTGGCCTGTTTGCGATCGGAAACCGCACTTTTCTCTTCAGCAACACGATGCTCGTCAAGTCGCGTTACTCCAGCGTGGCCGGCCTGCAGGGTGGCGCTCCCGTACAGTATCAGGGTGTGAATGTGGGCCGCGTCGGAAATGTCCGGCTACCGGACGTGCCCGGTCAGAAAATCGAGGTGACCATGCTGATCAGCTCCCGGGCCTGGCAACTTATCCGCAAGAATACGCGGGCTGAAATCAAGAGCGATGGTCTCGTAGGAGAGCAGATTATCGTCCTCGTCTCACCGGAGGAGGCCGGAGATCCCATTGAAGAAAACGACTTCATCCCTGGCGTCGATCCATTCGACCTCTTCGAAATCACGGATAAGGCCATCGCATCGGTTCAGAATTTCGAGCGGGCTGCGACGGCATTCGAGCAGATTATGCTCGAAGTACAGCGCGGAGAGGGTACGCTAGGGAAGATCGTGTATGATCCCACGCTCTATGATGAGATGGTGGCGACCACGAACGAAACCAGGCGAATACTTAACTCATTGGCGAACAGTGCTGAGGCCAACGCCGAAATACTCGTCGATCTAGCCGCACGAGCGACGAGCGGAATAGAGGCCGTCGTTGCGAAAGTGAACGAGGGTGATGGTACGGTAGCCAAACTGCTCAACGATCCTGCCGTCTTCAACTCGCTTCTGGCTACGACCGATACGCTTCTGACAATCGCTTCGGAGCTGCGCGCCGTATCGTCGGTCGCGGAGAACGCCGCCAACTGGGGAGCCCTGGGTGCCTATCGCTTCGCCGAACTGATGGAGGCCGCCAAACATAACTGGCTTTTCAAACGATACTTCGAGGAGCGGGGTCACATGGAACTCGCGCCCTTCGAGGTCCGCGAGCAGGCGATTGGAGAATCCTTCCAGCAGATCTCCCGGCGCGAGCGTGAATTGCTCGAATGGGAAGAAAGACTGAAGGACTGGCAGGCGCGCCTCGAGACCGGCGCCGGAAGTACGGATACTAACGGCGACGCGTCCGGAAACAACGAGGATCAGAAATAGCCTTTGGCCCCCAACGGAGCGACGAGCCCGACCCAACGGAAGAAAGGACCTTCCTTACCTCTATTTCATGCCGATCCGGGTTTTCGATATTTTGCGGCATGAATTTCAGACTTCAGCATACCTGCTCGGGAGCCCGCGCAGGCGTTATCGAGACTTCTCACGGGAATTTCGAAACGCCGATCTTCATGCCCGTTGGAACTGTGGGAAGCGTCAAGGCCGTCTGGCCCAGGGAACTGAGGGATGAAATTCGCGCCGGCATCATTCTGGGGAACGCCTACCACCTCTATCTGAGACCCGGCACCGATCTTCTGGAGAAAGCGGGCGGCCTGCATCCCTTCATCGGTTGGGACGGCCCTATACTTACCGACTCCGGTGGATATCAGGTGTTCTCTCTCGCCTCACGCAGAGAACTTTCCGAGGACGGCGTAGCGTTTCAAAGCCACATCGACGGGTCGTATCACACGTTTACGCCAGAGAACGTGGTGGATATTCAGCGAAGCATCGGCGCGGATGTAATGATGGTCCTGGACGAGTGTCCTCCCGGAGATGCGAGTATCGAGTACGCGAGAGAATCAAACGAGCTCACGCTGAGATGGGCCGTGCGGTGCAAAGTGCGCTTTGCCGAAACGACCGAGCTATACGATCACGAACAGGCGCTCTTCGGAATCGTCCAGGGTGTCGTCTATCCGGATATTCGACGCGAATCGGCGCGGCGCCTTATCGAATTGGATTTCCCGGGATATGCGATCGGAGGCCTTTCAGTGGGCGAACCGGCCGAACAGATGTACGAGATGGTCGAGGTCGTGAACGATATCCTTCCGAGTGAAAAACCCCGCTACCTGATGGGTGTGGGAACGCCCGCGAATCTCATCGAGAGCGTGATGCGCGGCGTGGATCTGTTCGACTGTGTGATGCCTACCAGGAATGGTCGAAACGGCATGATCTTCACTACCGAAGGCATCATCAACATCCGAAACCGGAAGTGGAGAGAGGATTTGACCGCGGTGGACCCCGGTCTCGAATCGTATGCCTCACAGGGCTTCTCCAGATCCTATCTTCGCCACCTGTTCATAGCGGGAGAGATTCTGGGACTACAGATCGCATCGGTACAAAACCTGACGTTCTATCTCTGGCTGATGCGACAGGCCCGACAAGCGATTCTGGAGGACCGATTTGATTCCTGGTCCCATGAGATGCTGCCGATAATAGAGCGACGACTCTAACACGCCTGATTTGTCGAACCTGTCTCATATGCCCGGCGTTACACCGGCCCGGAAGTACAACGCGCCAAGCTCCCTTATTCCGAATGGCCCGCCAGTTCAATGTACCCACGTTCTATCGATCCCCGATCGTATCGCGGATCAAGGAAATCCGGCGGCAGCTGGATCCCAGAAAGAAAGACCTTTCCCCGACCGTCCTGGATTTCGGGCCGGTGCAGTTCCGGCTGGCTCGACATTTCGGCTTCTGCTATGGCGTCGAGAATGCCATAGAAATCGTGTACCGCGCGATTGAGGAAAACCCCGATAAAAGGATCTTCCTGCTCTCGGAAATGATCCACAACCCCCGTGTCAATCGGGATCTGGAGTCGCGAGGCATTCGGTTCCTTCGGACAACCATCGGCGAACAACTCATCCCCTTTTCCGAATTGTCGCCCGAGGACATCGTCATCATACCGGCATTCGGCACGACCGTCGAGATCATGGAGAAGCTCTCGGCGATCGGCGTCGACATCCACTCGTACAACACGACCTGCCCATTCGTCGAGAAAGTCTGGAGACACAGCGATCGAATCGGCAAGAACCATTTCACGGTTGTTGTCCACGGAAAGCGGTTTCATGAGGAAACCCGGGCCACGTTTTCCTACGCCAGACAGGTGACGCGTGTCGTAGTCGTCCGGGACATGGACGAGACCGAAGATCTCGCACGCATCATCACGGGTGAGATGCCGCCGTCTTCCTTTTTCGAGCGTTTCCCTGACCGGTACAGCCCGGACTTCAATCCCGAGAAGGACCTGATCCGAATTGGCGTAGTAAATCAGACGACGATGTTGGCGACCGAAACGGCTGCGATCTCGGCAAGGCTTCGTGCTGCGATGCTCGAACGCTACGGGGCTGATGTAATCTCCGAGCATTTTGCCGACACCGGCGACACACTCTGTTACGCAACCAATGAGAATCAGGACGCAACGCGGGTGCTCCTCGAAACCGGTGCCGACGCCGCCATTATCATCGGTGGAGCGAATTCATCCAATACGAGTCACCTTGTGGAACTCTGCGCTGCCCGCATGCCCACATTTTTCATCAACAGCGCCGCCCAGATAGAAGGACGAACGAAAATCGAGCACTTCGATGTTCAGTCAAAGAAGTACGTTCGTACCCGGAATTGGCTCATGAAGGATCCGCCGGTCACTCTTGTGCTGACCGCGGGGGCATCGTGTCCGGACATCCTGCTCGACGAAGTGATCCGGACGGTCAGCGGGGCATTCGAGGGCGCCCGGTCACCGGAGGACGTGCTGGCTCTGTACGCTGAAACAGTACAATGATTTGTTAACCCTGAGACTGAGCGGCTGACAACTGTTTTTTGGAATTGGTATGCCGGTCATCGGCACGAAATATGGCCTGGTACGAGCAGTGGTTTAATCGAGACGAGTACGAAATCGTCTATCAGAACAGAGACGAGGCCGAAGCGACTAAACTGGCCGATCTCGTCGAACGCGTCGCTGCGCCCGAGGCGGGATGCTCGCTCCTGGACGTCGGCTGTGGCAGGGGTCGCCACGCCATCGAATTTGCTCGAAGAGGCTACCAGATGACCGGTCTCGACCTATCGGAGCGCGCGATTACCCAGGCACGAACCCGTGCGTCTGAAGCGGGACTGGAGATTGAATTCATCCAGGGCGACATGCGCAATCCCGTTTCGGAGGCTTCCTTTGACGGTATACTGAATCTGTTTACCGCTTTCGGATATTTTGAAGACTGGGCTGACCATCAGCGAGCCGTTGACGCAATGGCGAAGGCCACGCGCCCGGGAGGATTCGTCGTTCAGGACTTTCTCAACGCCCCGTTCGTCGAGCAGGGTCTTGTCCCCGAAGATGAACGCGTCGTCGGCGAAACGACAATCCATCAGAGACGATGGATCGAGGACGACAGGATCCGTAAGGAACTCACGTTCTCTCGCGCAGAAGAGACCCATACGTTTTTCGAGTCGGTAGCGCTCTTGCGGCAGCCGGATTTTGAAAAATTCTATGAGTCGGCAGGCCTCGATATTTTTGCGCTGTTCGGCGACTATGACGGGGGCCTGCTGAGCGAATCATCCCCGCGCATGATTCTTTTCAGTAGGCGCTCCGCCCGGTGAGGAACGCTATCCTTCAAATGAGAGACGTTATTGTGAGAGACGATTTGAGGGAACATGTTTACCTCTCGGTACTCGCGGTTGCGATGATGATCGCGCTTTCATCCTGTTCTCTTTTTTCGACACGGTCTCCCGAGGATCCCATCACCGAGGCAGGCACTTACTCACAGCCCGATACCCCCGAACAGGTCATCGAAAACATCGAGGCCGCCGTCTCCGAAATGAACGCCCTCAACTACAGACGCTCGCTTTCAGACGCCCTGAATTTTCAGCCGACCGCCACGGCCGAGGCTCGAGAGTCGGTTTTTGCAAACTGGGGGCGGACCCAAGAAGAACAATATTTCACGTCAATGGCGGCTGCTGCGAGTCTGAGCTCGGGACACGGCATTGCCCTCAACGACCGCTCGTTCGCTATCGTGTCGGATTCACGCTATGTGCTCGACGCGACCTACGTTTTGAGGGTCAACCATCGACGGCCGGACGCCCCGACAGAGGTTCAGGGCCGTCTGCGATGGATAATCGAGCAGGGGGCGGACGGTCTCTGGATTCTGACGGAGTGGACAGATCAGGAACTCGGCTCAATTCCGTCTTGGAGTGATTTGAAGGCCGAGTTTATAAATTAACCTTGTGCGATGTCCTCTCGACGTCTTCGGCTGACTCCGATGTTCCCGCGCAGACAGGCATTAACGATCCTTCATTTCGCCTGAGACCGTGTATTACACACTTGGACTGGATGTATCGACGACGGCTACGAAAGCCGTTCTCGTGAGCGCGACCGGAGAAATAGCCGCCGTTGCCACGCATCCGCATGACCTACTTTCCCCCCGACCCCTGTGGAGCGAGCAGGATCCGTCCGAGTGGTGGACGGCTACGCAGCTCAGCATCCGAAGCATTCTAGCGAAATCCGGCTGCCAGGCGGACGAGATAGCAGGAATCTCTATGGCAGGACAGATGCACGGACTCGTGCTCCTGGGCGGCGACGGACAGGTCCTTCGCCCTGCGATCCTATGGAACGATCAGCGAGCGTCCTCCGAGTGCGACGAAATTCGGGATTTGGTCGGCAAGCGAAGACTGGTGGAATTGACGGGGAACGATGCTTTTGCCGGATTCTCCGCCCCGAAACTGCTATGGGTGCGCCGCCACGAACCGGAGGTTTACGAGAAGATCGGATGCATATTGCTTGCGAAGGACTATGTGCGGTATCGGCTGACGGGCGGGTATGCGACCGATCGCGCCGGAGCCGGTGGAACGCTTTTTCTGGATCTCGCGACGCGGGACTGGTCATCAGAGATCCTGGCCGCGCTCGACGTGCCTTCGGATTGGCTTCCCCGAACGCACGAGGGCACTCAGAAAACGGGCGAAATATCAGCTGAAGCGGCTGAGGCAACCGGCCTCCATAGGGGAACGCCCGTGTTCGGCGGTGGAGGCGACCAGGCAGCCCAGGCCACGGGAGTCGGCGTCGTGGAGCCGGGCACAATGGCCGTTACGATCGGAACCTCGGGCGTCGTCTTCGCCCCCTGCGACCGCCCCGTCACCGATCCCGAGGGCCGCGTACATGCGTTTCCCCACGCCGTGCCCGATATGTGGCATGTGATGGGGGTCATGCTTTCGGCGGCCGGCAGTATGCAGTGGTACCGGGATGCTCTGGCTCCGGACGTGGGCTTCGATGACCTGTTTGCCGAAGCCTCTGAGGTCGATTCGGGATCCGAGGGCCTCATTTTTCTTCCCTACCTGTCCGGTGAACGTACGCCCCATGCCGATGCGAACGCACGGGGCGCCTTCGTCGGAATCACGCTGAGCCACGGTCGGGGGCACATGACGCGGGCCGTCATGGAGGGCGTCGCCTTCGGGCTAAAGGATAACCTGGATCTGCTGGAATCGTCCGGCATCCTCCCTCCCGATCACATTCGCATTTCGGGGGGCGGCGCAAAAAGTCTACTCTGGAGGCAGATACTTGCAGATATATTGCAAGTCGAGCTCGTGACAACAGATGTCGTCGAGGCGGCCGCGGTCGGTGCCGCGTTGCTCGCCGGTGTCGGGTCCGGTCTCTGGGGAAATATTCAAGAGGCCTGTGAGGCGACCTGCTTCGTCGGACAGACTACGTCGCCGGACCCGGTAATCGGTCGGCGGTACGAAGAGATCCATGGCCGTTTCAAAGAGCTTTACCCGGCTTTGAAGGGTTGAATTCGACCCGGCCGGTAAATCCGTCGAACCTGGCAGCCCCGTTGGGCCCGCCAGATCCGGCCGACCGGTAGCCCACTCGGACCGACCAGGACGATTCCGGGTCTGCCCGATATTCTTTACTGATTCGCTTCTCCGCAAGCCCGATATTTGGATATGCGGTTCGAGCGAAGCACATATCTGACGGTGACAGGCCTCGTAGTCTGGATTTCGTCGTGCAATCCGTTTGCCCCTGCGCTCGAAGAGGGTAATCCTTTCGGAGACCTGCTCGGGGACGCCACCACGATAGAGGGCTTCTTCACCAATTTCCGAAACGCTTACGAACTCAGGGATCTGTCCCTCTATGAGCCGCTGCTGGATTCATCGTTCACGTTTATCTGGAGGGATTTCGACGCGCAGGTCGACCGGGAATGGGGATTTTCTCAGGATCTCGAGACGACCCGTCGGCTGTTCCAGAATTCCAATCTGATCCGTCTTCAGTGGAATCAGATCATTACCCGGGACGAATTGATCCCATTCGTCCGCTCGCGTGTGGTCCGGTCGTTCAATTTGACCGTCACACTGGAACAGGGCGAGGTTTTCCGAACGGATGGAAACGTCAATTTCACGCTCATACGTCAGGACTCGTTGGCCGCCTGGCGGCTCGTGCGCTGGAGGGACGAGAGCGAGCTGTAGTTCAGCAATCATGAGGACTTCTTCACTCCTGACATATCGTTCTGGACTTATTATTCATGCAGATCCAACGCCCGGCAGGTGTACCAAGTCCATCCCCGTCCTACATTAGTGCACTTCGGCCGTATTGCGGACCTCAAGACTGGATCCAATCGCCATAAAATTATGGAACAGGCTCTCTCCTACGCCGATCAGTATTTCGATCGATTCGTCTCCGAACTCGAAGATTTCCTTCATCCGCTCGAAGAAACGCCGCCCCTCGTCGTCCTCGGGAAGCGCCCCGTCGTCGTCGCTGGTGTCGCCGTCCGCCTCGGTCCAGCTCGTCTTCATGCCGTCGGAGAAGAAAAGACGCCCCGAATCGTCGAACGCGAAGTTGGTTTCCGATGTCCAGGTGCCCGA
>JACZYK010000097.1 GCA_022571135.1 Bacteroidota bacterium | reverse complement strand
TCGACCGTGTCCTTCGCGTAGCGGGTGCCGAGCGCCTGCGCACGGGCCGCCTCGCTGGCGCGCCGCAGCTTGCCCCAGAAGTCGAGCTCGAACGAGGTGGCGATCGCGGTCTGGAAGTTCTTGCGGTACAGCGGCGAACCGGCCGGTATCGGCGCACCCACCCCGCTGATGCGGGACCGGCTGGCGCCGGCCTGGAGCCCGACGTCCGGGAACAGCGCCGCACCGGCTTCGCGCAGCAGCGCGTCGGCCTGTTCGATGCGGGCAGCGGCGCGCTGCACATCGGTGTTGTCGGCCAGCGCCTGCTCGACCAGCGCATTCAGCGTGTCGTCATTGAACTGCTTCCACCAGCCGCGGGCGATGGCAGCGGGCGCGGCGGCGTCGTTGGCGCCGTACTGTGCCGGCAGATCGACCGACGGGCGAACGTAATCGGGGCCGACCATGCAGCCGGACAGCAGCGCGGCGCAGGCCAGCGCGAGCGGGGTTTTCACGGACATCATGCGGTCACCTCTGCCGGCGCGTCGTCGCGGCGCGACGCCGCCTTGCGGCCGGCCAGCGCTGGAGGACCGGATGGATCGGCCGCCGGCTCCAGAGATCGGACGCAAAGTCTGAAGCAATCGTACGGCCCGATTTCTTTTCGATAGGCGTGAGTGTTTCGGCAGTTCCACCAACGAATACCCCGTGCTGTGTCCTTTTCCTGGATTCTTGACGAGAATCCGCCGATCGAGAATGTCCGCGATGTCTCGATATGCTGTGTCTTGAGAATATTTTGTCATCTTCGCCCTTTTCGAAGTACTCCGGTCAGCACGTCGCGCGAGCGCGATGTTGCCCGGGAAAAAAAGAGAAACGGGTTTTTGGCTCCCGTACACGAGGCCAGTTATTCTCGTGTCAAGCCGGAGAGTGTCAATATGCAATCCTCACAATACTCTCTTTCGCGAAGATCCGACCGACCGATAATCCCAGACCGGCGTAAAGCTCCGGCGGCACGCCGATATCGGCCAGATACAGTTCACCGGCCGCCTTCTTAGCGGTCTTCGTGCGGAGGCCTTTTTTCGGCAGAGCCAACGTCATTGTAGCCGTAGCACGCACGGAAGGATCATTCACCGCCCCCGTCGTAGTGTCCACGCCCGAGGGCGCATCCAGACTCAGGATGGGAGCGCCATGCTTGTTGGCCCGGCGGATCAAGTCGGCCGCTGCGCCGTGCGGGGCGCCCGAAAGGCTGTAGCCAATGATGGCGTCGAGGAGCAGATCTGCCGGAGGCAGCCTCCGGATGACCTCTGACGCGGCAACCGGTACCCCCATCCTGCGGAGGATATCGAGTTGTCGGGCGGGTACGCCGGTATAATCGTTGTCGGGAACAGTAGTGAAAACGTAGACCTTGGCACCCCAATTATGCAGATGCCGGGCACAGACCAGGCCTCCGCCGCCGTTACCGCCCCTCCCACACAGCGCGGCAACGATCTTGCCGCGCGCATCGCCGGCGAGAAAACGTGTGCGAGCCAACTGTGCCAGGTTGAGGCCGGCGTTCTCCATCATCTGAATGAGTTCGATGCCGTACTCCTCATTCATGGCGCGATCCACCTCGCGCATCTGGTCGGTCGTCAGATAGGGAATGTCAGTCATGGCAATGGCGGCAGGGTCCGAAAAAATTCCGGAATCAAAATATCCCGTGTAACGAAGTTACTGGACTCATAGACACAGCAGATGTAACATTATTCGAACTAATCGTTTTTTGCACAATGAACGTCAAATATGTCCTGACCGCGATCGTATGGGTGCTGACCGTCGTTTCGATCGGCTGTCAATCACGTGATTCAGATGGAGAACCAGATCCAGCGCGGGAAAGCGGTACGCAGACAATCGAGGTTGTGGTGCAGACATTCAACGGCACCGGAATCGTAAGAAATATCACGCCTTCGCGCACCCATGTCATCATCGAACATCAAACGATCGAGGGATTCATGGACGCCATGACCATGCCTTTCGCTATTCGCAACGATTCTCTTTTGCAGTCTATCGCCATTGGAGATAGTGTCGATTTCGAGATCGCATCCACTGATGAGGGCGCGTTCATATCCTCGATAGAGATTGCTGAATAAAGAGGCCCATCAGAGGATGAACGTCCAGCTTCCGTCCTCCGTCTGCATCTCTACTCTTTGCGGAGTAAGGACGCCCTCGGAACGAACTACACCGCGTACGCGCACGGTTTGCTCCATATAGTCGGCTAGCACCTGCGGCGACGACAGCAGGATCCAGACGGGTCCCTCTGGACCATCCACTGCAACTCCGACCGGAAACCCCTGAAGCGCACAATACCGGGCACACGCAGGCCCCGTCTGACTGGTCGGCACGGGATCGGGGTGATCCATGCCGAGGTTTTGCCGATTGGCGGCGAAGCAGCGTGTATCCACGAGAAGGCCGTTTACGCTGATGGTGTCGCCCTGGGCATACAAACTTGCTTCTCGGGTGCTCGCCGGATCGCTGACATCAGGCTTCGAAGAACAGGCCGATAGAAAAAGAAGGCCTATCGCCGTTGGAACTCCCAACCGCGCGATATTACTCGTAATGCTCATACATGTATTCAATTTTAATGCGACCACGGACTCGCGCACCGGACCGGGGACTCGCGCAGCCGAGCCGCATCTCGTTGCTCTGGCCTCCGCAAGCCAGGAATGAAAAAAAGGGGAGCCTGCATAGACATCCCCTTTTCCTCTCAATAAAAAAATCAGACGATTTACATCATCGCCCCTGGAGTTACGTCGATCCACTCGCCGTCCTCTTTCACTTCGATCTTGCTGGCGATTATGCCGCCTTCAAATACGAGTTCACCGGTGACCCGGGCCTCTTTGGCCATGTGATCCTTCAATGCAGACGCGGAAGCGATAATGACGTAGGTCTTGTTACCTACTTCTCCGCCTTCAACGATTCCGGTGGGGATACCCATACCCGCGCAGGCCGTCGCACAATTCGGTACATCCATCATCTTACCGTCAGCACCGGGAAGTTTGTGGGTGTTTCCGAAGTTTGCTTTGGCCATCATACCGTAGCACTTCGTATCGACCAGCGTTCCCGTCACGGTGATTTTCTCCGGCGAGGCCGGGAAAATCGTACCTGCGAAGACGAAGATCGTGGCCAACATAAGTGATGCAATCCGCTTCATAGTTCTACTCTCCTTCTGTTTCGGTGATAAACGATATTCGGTTTTGTGCGCCTTAGTTGCTCGACTTCCCGACCTGTTACTGGGAACAGGAATATATCCTCATCCCCATTTTCTCATCGTGTTGAGCATTTTTACTCATTGCGTTTAGAAAAAGACTTTAGAGATGACATTACCTCCTTTCTCACGCGAGTTTGCCACGCCTCTGGAGGCACGATTTCGGGAGCCGCGACGAGTATTTCAGGTCGTATCATGATCGGATCAGGCAGGCAGGACTGAACTCGTACACCAGGTGTTCGCGGGGCGCGCATCCGGAAGCGAGGAGAATCACGAGAGCGAGAATTGTTCTTACGACTGGTGTTGGCGGGAGGCGAGGTAGCGGAAGGTGAAGGCCCCAACCCCTAATAACGTAAAAGTGTGAAAGAAGACGTACATCATTCTTGACCGATTTCGTCATTTTTATTGTAACGCTCTACTCCGACGCGGTCACCGAGTAAAAACGACAAATTCGAGAACTTCTGCGGAGCGCTCTAGTTCAGAACAGTGGAGTACCCAGAAACTGAGCGAATTCAGTGCCTTCACCTCTTCATATGCAATGTTATTGTTTCACGGTCGCCTGTTGTTGTCAAGGCGACCGGAGGAGTGTTTGCGCATTCGGCAAGCGATGTAGTCCTATTTAGTTCATCTACTTCGCCTGCAGTTTTTCGCTCTTGCATCCCCTCCTGAGACCTTCAGTGAGGGGTTTTTTCGTTCATACCCCTTCAATGATTACACTTGCTGAACATCGATCTCGTGAAACCGGGATCCATCCGGAGAGCGTTGTTCCCTCGGCGTCCGACATAGGCCGCGAAATTGGCGGTACGCCCCTCATTTCGCTGCCACGCATCACATCCGGGCTGCCCGAAAATGTTTCTATTCTCGCCAAGGCGGAATACCTGAATCCGAGTGGTTCGGTGAAAGCCCGCTCGGCCTGGCGCATGATGCAGGAGGGCTTTCGTACCGGCGCATTGGGTCGCGGCAAGACGCTCATCGATGCTACCAGCGGAAACACGGGCATCGCCTACGCCATGCTGGGCGCAGCACTGGACCTGCCGATTATGCTGGTCATGCCTGCTAATGCCTCCGAGTCTCGTAAGCAAATCGTTCGAGCCTTCGGCGCTGAACTCGTGCTTACCGATCCGAAAGAACTCACTGACGGCGCACAGAGGTATGTCCAAGACCTCGTTCGCCGCCAACCCGGTAGGTACTTCTACCCCGACCAGTATAACAATCCAGCGAATTGGCGGGCACACTTCGACACGACGGGCGGGGAGATCCTGGAACAAACCCAGGGGCAGGTTACACACTTCATCTCCGTATTGGGTACGACCGGAACGTTCATGGGCGTCACGCGCCGTCTCAAACTGCACAATCCCGATGTTCGCTGCATCGCCGTACAACCCGACAGTCCGCTCCACGGAATTGAGGGAGTCAAGCACCTGGAAACGGCCCTGGTACCGGGGATCTTCGATGCAAGCCTGGTAGATGAGGACCTTCGAATTTCGACGGAAGAAGCGCTGGCTATGATGCGGCGACTGGCCCTTGAGGAAGGCCTGTTGGTCGGGATCTCTTCGGGAGCTAACGTCGCGGCGTGTCTCCGCGTGGCGGAGCGTCTCGGCGAGGGGACTCTCGTTACGATACTGTGCGACGATGGAGCGCATTATCTGGGCGAATCGCTCTGGACAGAGCCTTCCCTATGATGCAAACACACAGCGATATACTTGATGCCATCCGCATGCACGGCGCCGAGGCCTATCCTGAAGAGTGTTGCGGCTTCCTGCTGGGCAGAATTACTGAGCATGGCAACTATGTCGGGGCAGCCATGAGCGTTGAGAACCGAAGGGAAACGAGCAGGGAACAACGTTTCTCTATTTCGGCAGAGGACTTTCATCGGGCGGACCTTGCGGCCCGCGAGCAGGGCTGGGACATCGTTGGTTTCTACCACTCCCACCCGGACCACCCGGCTCGGCCGTCTGCTACCGACCTGGCCGAAGCGACGTTTCCAGGTTACACCTATGCGATCGTTTCCGTATGCGGAGGCGATGCTGAACAGATAACGGCGTGGTCGCTACGGCCGGACCGCTCGCGATTCGAATCCGAACCCATAGAAATCATTTCCGAAATATTTGTGACACCATGAAAACGAGCGAATACACGCGGACTCCTATCCACATTCCAGCGCCGCTGAGATCGTACACCGGTGGGCGATCGACCATTGAGGTGAAGGGGGGGTCTGTAGGCGAAGCACTCGAAGACCTTACCCATCAATTCCCCGCTCTCAAACAACATCTTTTCGACGAAGAGGGGATTCTGCGCCTGTTTGTGAACATTTATCTCAACGACGAGGACATCCGCTACTTGCGGCATACCTCGACGGAGCTGAGTGCAGAGGACGAACTGTCCATCGTACCCTCCATTGCCGGAGGGTGTCCGGGCAATCCCACGATATTCTAACCTGAAATTACCCCGAGAACCATGATATCTATTTCCACAACGGGTGTAGAGCTATCGTCAAAGGAGCTGCGCCGTTACCAGCGCCATTTAACCTTGCCCGAGGTAGGCATCGTAGGTCAGAAGAGGCTGAAAGCTGCCTCCGTGTTGCTTGTCGGAGTAGGAGGGCTGGGGTCGCCGCTCGCGCTGTACCTGGCGGCCGCAGGCGTTGGTCGCCTCGGACTCATCGACTTCGATGTGGTCGAGGAATCGAACCTCCAGCGCCAGGTGCTTCACGGCGTCAAGGACGTGGGACGGTCCAAGCTTGCATCGGCCAGCGAGCGAATCCGTGACATCAATGAATATGTGACGCTCGACCTCCACGATACGCGCCTGACCAGCGAAAACGCCATCGACTTGATCTCCGACTATGACCTTGTGGCCGATGGAACGGACAATTTCCCAACGCGCTTCCTTGTGAACGACGCCTGCGTTTTTACGGGGACGCCCAATGTATACGCCTCGATCTTCCGCTTCGATGGTCAGCTATCCGTCTTTGGCATGCCGGATGGTCCCTGCTACCGGTGTCTGTATCCTGAGCCGCCCCCTCCCGGACTGGTGCCTTCTTGCGCCGAAGGTGGAGTACTGGGCGTCCTGCCCGGCCTGGTGGGGACGTTGCAGGCAACCGAAGTAATTAAGCTGATCCTCGGAATCGGAGATGCTCTCATAGGGAAACTGTTGCTCATCGATGCCCTATCAACGACGTTTCGAACACTCACCGTGCGTAAGGATGAGAATTGCCCGGTCTGCGGAGAACACCCTACAATCACATCCCTGATCGATTACGAGGTATTCTGCGGTTTCAGTACCGCCCGAACCGTAGAACGCGAGGAGCAGCCGGTCCCCGAGATGACGGTCTGGGAACTCAGAGCCCGCCGGGACCTTGGCGATGCGCTGTTCGTGCTCGACGTGAGAAAGCCCTTCGAGGCCGAAATAGCGGGCCTCGGGGCGGACCAATTGATTCCCGTAGAAGAACTGGCCGACCGGCTCGACGAAATCCGCATAAACCCGGACAGAGAGTTCGTCGTGCATTGTCGCACGGGTGTACGTTCGGCACGCGCGGTTATGTACCTTATCGAGCGCGGTTTCACCCGCGCTGTCAATCTCAGGGGTGGTATCCAAGCCTGGAGCGAGGACATCGATCCGACGGTGTTGAAATACTGATCGCGTCTTCCTGAGGTGCAGGGACAATCCGGACAGCTTACTTGGACGTGGAAGAATCATGACGAGGTCACAGAAATGGAAGAATTGGAATACCAAAAATGTGTCGCCTGCCGGCGGGATGCACCCAGGGTCACCGAGGACGAGAAGGCCGCGTTGCTGCCGCAGATTCCGGAGTGGCGACTAGCAGAATGGGATGGCATTCAATGCCTAGAGCGCACGTACCGGTTCAAAGATTTCGTGCAAGCGCTGGACTTTACCAATCAGGTGGGTGAGCTGGCAGAAGAGGAGGGACATCATCCTGCCCTCCTGACCGAGTGGGGCAGGGTGAGGGTCACATGGTGGACACACAAAATTCGAGGGCTGCATCGCAATGATTTCATTATGGCGGCAAAATCGGATCGACTGAACTGAGCGATGCTACGAAGCTAGCGGCGCAGTTCGAAATCGATCTTTCGAGAGATCGTCCGACCGTCCAGCTGGTCCGTGACCTCCACCGTTATTTCGAGTTGCCCTCGACCCGAGTAATCGCTGAGGTCTACCTGGATCATCTCGATTGCCGTCCGCGATTCTCCGGACCGGATGAAGGCAAGGGAGGTTCCGGACTCCCGCCCCCCGAGCGGCACAAACAGGCCGTCTTTTTTTGTGCCTCGTCTCACGACGAAGCGAACCTGGTACCGAGTCCGATCGTCGGCGCCATAGGTGAGATGGTAAATATCGAAGGAGAGTGCAAGCTGCCGGCCCTCCGTGAGTATGTCGAACGGATACGGTGTCGCGCGGTCCGCGAACGCACGTTCTTTGGTGTCGCTCGTGAGCGGCAAGAGGTCGCTCATTTCGAGCCTCATTTCGTCCGCCAGCAATGCTTCGAGACTGTCTACCAGCTCGGTATGTGTCCGGAGAAGGGGTCCAACCTCATCGTTTTCTCCTGCTTCGGTCATCGCATACTGATCCCATTGAAGCGCCAGGTGCAACTCGTTCTCGATCGGCGCGAAACTCATCGTCTCGGTTAGTACGCGGCCCAGCGCTCCGGCCTGCGCTTTCCCCAACTCCTTTGTTGGCGCGACGCGCATGGTCTGCGTGGGTACGACAATCCCGCGTTGCGAGTCGTCGTTATCCCTGTTGTACTGTTGGCGGACCGACGACGGTGCACTTCGCGGCGGAGGCACGCGGTCTTTCCAATCCGGTTCGCGGGGTATCGGCTCGACGCGGGCGCTCAGAATCATCTCGTCGATGAGTTCTCCCGCCTGGCGCCCGACGACAGCGGATATGTCCGCCCCAGTTCCCAGATACGATGTGCGGCGAAGGAGATGCGCAGCGCGGCGTCGATCAAGGGGCGACTTGTATTCGTCGAGCCCCGTCGCGGTGCCGAGCGCCTCGGTTGGCGACGAAAATACAGGCATGGTCAACTCCCTTCTCATGTTCTGGATCGGTTTCAGGGAAGCGCTACAAGATCGGCCAATCGCGCCAAAGCTTTATCACCGAACTGTGGCAATTATTCTCTGGAATTGTCATAAAAGGACATGAAAACGGCCATGATCGTCGAACTGAAACTCATTTCGTCTAAAATTATTTGCCATATTGTCGGAGAATGATAAATTTACCAATAGATATGTATATGTGTAGGTAATATTATCATGGAATCTCCAGAAAAAAGACAACGGAACACTCGT
>JACZYK010000096.1 GCA_022571135.1 Bacteroidota bacterium | reverse complement strand
GAGTCTGGTTGCCAGTCGGCCTTTAAGCAGTACCTTGAGGAATTCCTTCTCCTCTTCTAGTTCACTGGACGAAAAACGTTGAACGGCCAGAGAATCTGCGTCTTCAGATTCAACGTTGACGACTCTTCTGTTGCCTATCGCCACATTTTTTTCAGCCGAAAAATCCAGAAAGGCCTGCAGCATCTCGTCATCAACTCCGTATTTCTTGACGAAATCATCTCGACGCTCTCCCCACGTCGTCTGAAGCTGGGCCGAATGCCCGTCAATCCAGAAGCGTATGAACTTGGTCGGAATGCTCTTGCCCAGAACGGCCCTCATCAAATCGGACAGGCTATCCACGGGCACGATGTAATCCGGAATGATCCCCCCGCCGGCGAGAACCACTCGTCCCGCGCTCGTCCTGTAGCGGAGCGAATCGGGTGCCTCGCTCAATAAATCGGTGGCACTCTTGGCGCCGTCCTGCTCTCTGAGTAATGTCTTGCTCGAATAGTAGTCGCTCCGATCACCGTTCTCGTAAGGGGTCTGGATGAGACGACCGGAAGGTGTGAAATAGCGAGCGACCGTCACGCGAATGGCACTGCCATCCTCGAACGGCCACTGCTTCTGAACGAGACCCTTTCCGAACGTCCGACGACCGACAATGAGGGCACGGTCGTGATCCTGCAGGGCACCCGCCACGATTTCGCTGGCGGAGGCAGATCCGCCATCGACAAGCACCATGACCGGACCCTTTTCCCAGAGACCGCGGGAGCTGGCCCGGAACGTCGCTCTCGAATCTCGCGTTTTTCCTCGTTGTGATACGATCACCTGACCCTCAGACAAAAACTCGTCGCTGACCTTCACGGCCATTTCCATATAACCACCCGAGTTCCCGCGAAGGTCGAGCACGAGCCGCCTCATTCCCTCTTTAATGAGAAAACGAAGACTTTTCGTGAATTCGCTATAGGTCGTGCGGGCAAACCTGTTCAACCGGATATAACCGGTTTCGTCGTCGAGCATATAGGCCGAGTCCAGAGTGTGAATGGGGATCTTGTCCCGGGTGATGATGAAGTCGATATATCCGCCAACCCCTGGACGCCGGACCTTGACAGTAACAATGGTACCACGGGGACCCTTCAGGTTTCGCTTGACATCTGCGTCCTTGTAGCCGACAGACGTCACGCCATCCACCTCTATAATGCGATCGCCCGATTGCAGCCCAACCTCTTCACTCGGCCCACCGGGGAGTACGTTCAACACGGCGAGCGTGTCCTGTCCGTTTGGTCCCGGGAGCAGCTCGTACGAAATTCCGATGCCCTCGAATTCGGCGTCGAAATTTTCTGAAACTCCGCTAAGGTGATCGGCATCGATATAGATGCTGTGCGGATCCAGATCCTCGAGCATGCCCCGTATGGCGCTCTCTGCAAGCTTGTTCGCATCCACTTCCTCGACATACCTCTGGTTGACCAGGAGAAAGGCTTTCTCAAGCTTCTTCAAGGCATCCGCCGCATCCTGAGAAGAGATCACCGAACCCAGTTTCATCCCGAGGACGAGACTGACGGATACGAGCAGAACACCGCCTGCAATGAGTTTCCTTCGCCGCATCATTTATGTTGCTCAGTTGGTTAATCGACACCGAATATCGATCCGAAGTTCGTCGACCTCCTTAAAACTTGCGACGGAACCGGATTGATCCCGTCAAATCTCCGTGGCTCTTTATTCTTCTGATCCTGAATACGTAGTCTTCGTTACAAATTAAACAACATTCTTTCCTTTCCCCGGAAGAGGTGGCATAGTACTTTGGCGCGTACATAGTACGTTTTTGTGAATCCGGCACGCCCTCGAGAGCCGTCCTGGTACGCCCCTGAGCAACGTTCCGACACGCCCTCGAGCACCATCCCCATTTCTGCCACCGATGACCAATAAATCCATCGCAGGGATCCTGAAGGAAACAGCCTCCCTGATCGATCTGACCGGAGGCAATCCATTCAGAAGCCGGGCTTTTTCAGGAGCCGCACGCACTATCGAGAGGCTTGAAGAACCCGTAGATGAACTCCTGAAGGCGGGCACACTGACCGAAATTCAAGGGATAGGAACAGGCCTGGCCGATCAGATCGGCGAGCTCCTTGAGCGAGGTTCTTTCGGAGTTCGGGACGATCTCATGGGAGCTATACCGCCGGGACTTCTCGACGTCCTGTCCGTGAAGGGACTCGGTGCGAAGAGGGTCAGAATTCTCTGGCAAACGCTCGCTGTGCAGACACTCGATGATCTGGAGGCGGCCGCGATCACCGGCCGCATCGAGTCGCTGTCGGGATTCGGCGCCAGGAGCCAGAGCACGATTCTCGAAAACCTGTCCGCCCTTCGCGCCTACAGGAAACAGAGGCATTATGCAAATGCATTCGCCTCAGCGTCGGTGCTCCTCGAGCGATTGCGGGCTTGCCCGTCGGTCCGACGTGCGGAGTTTGCCGGAGATTTGCGTCGATCGATGGAAACCGTTTCAAGCATCGACCTGGTTGTAAATCCGGGCGGCGGCGCAGGAATGGAATCCCTGGAGGAGATCACGGGACCGCTCCATGAATTGCCGGACGATGCTCGTCAATCCCGCTTCGGCGGAATTATGGATGACGGCCTGCCTCTCGTAATCCATCCTGCGGAAGAAACCAATTTCGGGACGATTCTTTTCCTGCAGACCGGATCCTCGTCCTTTGTGGAGGCCTGGATTTCAGCCTTCGGGAATCCCGATTCCGTACCGGACGAGCGGGATATCTTCAGGGCGGCTCCGGCGGTCTTTGTCCCGCCGGAGCTTCGCGAAGACGCCGAGGCAGTAGCGGACGCCCGAATAACAGGCGGCGCTTCCGGTATGACCGACCATCGAGCCCACCGATTCCAGCAACTGATCGAAGTCGGCGACTTGAAGGGTTCGCTACACAATCACTCCACTTATAGCGACGGCGCCCATTCGCTTTCCGAGATGGCGGATGCCGCCCGAGCCATGGGACTCTCGTATTTCGGCATCTGTGATCACAGCCGGTCCCTCAAAATAGCCCATGGATTACCCGTGGAGGAAGTATACAGGCAACAGGAAGAGATCAGAGCTCTGAATGAGCGCTATGCCGGCGACGACGGATCCGAATTTCGCATATTCTCGGGAATTGAGAGCGACATTCTCGCAGATGGAAGTCTGGACTATCCTGATGGAGTACTGGCAACATTCGACTTCGTCGTCGCAAGCATCCATACACGATTCAACATGACGGAGTCCGAAGCGACAGATCGGATCGTTCGAGCCATCGCGAATCCGTTTACTTCGATTCTGGGTCACCCGACAGGACGCCTGCTGCTGCGCCGGGAAGGATATCCGATCAACCACTCTGCCGTTCTCGACGCCTGTAGCGAATTCGGGGTATCCGTTGAACTCAATGCCAATCCGTACAGGCTGGATCTGGACTGGCGATGGATCCGTGCTGCCATAGAACGAGGCGTCCTCGTCGCCATCAATCCGGACGCTCACGCGATAGATCAACTACCCTATGTGCAGTGGGGCGTGTCGGTGGCTCGCAAGGCAGGACTGTCGGCCGGCGAATGTCTCAACGCCCTTACCCTGGAAGCCTTCACGGACTGGATTTCCCACGGCAGTTCGAAGGGAATTCGATGAGGGCCTGTTAACAGGCGCTAAACCAAGCAGACTGAGGTGTTACAAAAACTTATCATCGGGGTCGGAGCCGTCACGAGTGGCACTCTTCTGATAGCGGGCGTCCTCTGGTACCTGGCCTATGGAGTCGATACCAGCCCCCCTTCGGAGTCCTATATCCCGGAGCTCTCGCACACGACGACCATCTTCTGGTCTGACGAGGGGCCGGTTCAAATCCATGCAGACAGTCAGGGCGACTTTCTGACCGCACTCGGTTTCGTACACGGTACGAATCATTCATGGACAATCCTGTTGCTCCGCCAGACCGCGCTGGGCCGCCTCAGCGAATGGTTCGGAAGGAAATCCTTCGACACCGATCGACTTGTGAAGGAACTGCGGATTGCGGCGGACGCCGAAGCGGCCTATCAGGATCTGAAGGACTTGGAAAAACAACACCTGGGCTCGTTCGCCGCGGGCATATCAACGGCACTCGCGTCGCGTCGCGTCAGGATGATCCCCCCGATTGTCCTGATGGAAATCGAACCGGAGCCGTGGGAGCCGTGGCATTCTCTGGCCGTCGAACGACTTTTTGCGTGGATTGCGGCCCCGGTGCAGTCCCTGGAGAGCATATCGGCGTCGGTCGAGGCTTTTCAGAGAATCGACCAATCGATACGCAGACGACTTCATCTATTCGGATTTGAAAACGATATCGGGATCTTTTCCGGATCCGGAAATCAATCGGGTCTTGGATTCCGATATGTCACGGGCGACACGGGTGTACCCATCTTTCAGCCGGTTGAATTCCGCACCGCGAACGTGGAGAAAATGCGAGCGCTTTCGGTTCCGGGTACGCTGATCCTACCGGCGGGAAGGAATCCGAATTTCTCCTGGGTGCTGCTTATGAATTCAGATGTCTCGATATCATTCGAGAATTTCTCTGCATCCGAACTAAGCCTAGCTTTCGACCGGATGACGGACGAAGCAGGGGCCGAGGAATTGGTGGAAATCGTCCGTGTAGACGAGAAAATGCCCATCGGATTCGAGGCCCCGGATGCGCACCGGGAGAGGGCCGTTCTACTCGACTGGGCCGGTTTCCATGTAGCATCGGACACCGGAGAATGGATCAGATTGATCGACGGTGCTGTGCCATCTCTCTCGCTCTTCAGAAATGACGGGATCCGGGTCGATAACGGAGGCGAGATGCTCATTACGGGCTTCCCGTCGACGTCGAGAATGTTCGGTCGGGGAACCGTTCTTGTAACGAATTCTGACGGCGGCGGCGCAATCGCCGAGCGACTTAATGACCTCGTGTCCGGTGAGGAGCATTCACTCGATCCGTCGAGTCTCCTCAGGGATACGTATAGTTCTGCGATGCATCCGTTCTCGGATGCGTTGGTATCCGTGCTTGAGGCGGAATTCTCCCTGAATGGCCCCGAGTCGGATGCCCTTTCCTACCTGAGAAACTGGGATCTGAAATTCAATCCCGAGTCAATCGCGGCTTCTATTGTCGATGCCACTCAACTCCGGCTTTCCGAGAGCGCCCGAGACGGCGCGGCGCCTGGCGTGCTGCTCGACGCCCTCCGTTCCGGAATCGCCGATCTGTCGATGAGATACGGATCTGACATGAGCAGGTGGCGATGGGAAACTGTCCAGGGAAGATCCGTATACTTTCCCGGGTGGGTTTCGGTGCAGCCGGGCGACAGGCGTACGGTCCAGCAATTCGCAAGGGAGTATCAACCCGTACCGATTCCGGGCCGAGGGCATCCGACAACACTGGCGTGGGGACCTACGCGTGCATTCGCATGGCGTATGGCATCGTCGGCCTGGGAAGGCTACTTCTCCTCGTACCCGGATGAAAACTTCGAGTTTGAACGGCCTAACGTTCTGTATGGGAAATTTCTTGGACGATTTCTCTCGGAGAACAGACAGACCGAGTCGATTCGTTCGAGTGCGTGGAATGAATTTGATGAGCGTACGATACTCCATCCGGAAAAATGAGTAATGCAGGCCAAATCGCATTCGTCGGATTCGATATTGGTGGATCCAAAACCGACGTGGTCGCTGAAATTCCGGGACTGGACGGACCTTTGAACTTGAGGGCCTCAGGGGAGAATTTTCAGAAGGCGGGTGCCAAACGAACAGCCTCTAAGATCGTATCTCTCGTCGAGCAGATTAGACTTCGCACAGGATTCGAGGGGCCGTTCAGACTCTGTATTGGAATCGCCGGTGCGGGAAGGCCGGAGGAAAAGAGGGAATTGGACGGAGCAATCTGTGCTGCGTTACAGGATCCCGAGTTCCGAATCGTCGTCCTATCGGATGCGGAGATAGCCCTCGAGGGAGCCTTCTCGGGCGGATCCGGGATGATTGTCATCGCCGGAACCGGGTCCGGTGTCTACGCCACGGACAACCAGGGTGGATTTTGTCGAGCCGGTGGATGGGGACCCACGATCGGGGATCCCGGAAGCGGCAGACAGCTGGGACTGAAGGGGCTTCGTGCCGTCGCCCGCGCGATGGACGGAGGACAAAAAACGTCCCTTCAAATCCGGATTTCGGAGAACCTTGGCGTCGCGTCCCGAAACGATCTGATCGAGGCCGTATACGGTCGAAATCTCCGATACGCCGACCTGGCTCCTCTGGTGCTGGCGGAGGCATCGGCAGGAGATGACGTCGCTACCCGTATCGTATTCCGGGAAGTTCGCGCTCTTGCCCGTGACGCCTCTGTCGCGGCATCGACCCATGAACCCATCGAACCGAGAATCGTACTGATCGGCGGGCTGTTTAATGACGCGTACTACAGGGAAGCGCTCGGGAAGGCATTGCTCGACGCCATCCCGGAGTTCCACATTGTATCGCCAGAAGCAACGCCCTCGGAAGGGGCCCTCCGGATTGCGCGGTCGATCACAGGGCCTGCCAACGCTACCTGAAATCGCCCTCTAGCGTTAGCAGGCACTACGTAACGCCTTCTGCTTTCGGCGCCGCCGATAGGATCTCATCGGATGACCCTTCCGCGAACTGCTCAAAGTTGTCGTTGAACAGGCGTGCGAGAGTCGCCTCGGTCCTGTCGTACGCGTCCTTGTCGGTCCACGAGTCCCTGGGTATCAATACGCCTGCCGGAACCTGAGGACACGAAGTCGGGACATCGAATCCAAAGACGGCATCCCGGATCGTTTCCACGTCGTCCAGAGAACCGTCGTGAATGGCGTCGATGATGGCACGCGTGAACTCGAGCTTCATACGCTCGCCCGAACCGTATGGACCACCCGCGAGACCGGTGTTGATCAGCCATGTACTCGTGCCGTGCTTTCTCATCCTCTCGGCCAGCATCTCAGCATACTTTGCGGGGTGCCAGACAAGAAAAGCGGCCCCGAAACATGCCGAAAATGTCGCCTTGGGCTCCGTCACACCGATCTCCGTACCCGCGACCTTGGCCGTGTATCCACTCATGAAGTGATACATTGCCTGTGCCGAGGTGAGTTTGCTGACTGGAGGTAGGACTCCAAAAGCGTCATAGGTCAGGAATATGATCTGTTTCGGGTGCGTAGCCGTCGCCGGAATCTTGGCGTTGTCGATGAACTCCAGCGGATATGCGCACCGCGTATTCTGCGTGATCGATACGTCGTCGAAGTCTACTTCCCGCGTATAGGGGTCATACACGACGTTCTCGAGAATCGACCCGAAACGAATAGCGCCGAAGATCTCCGGTTCGTTCTCCTCGGTCAAGCCGATAGCCTTCGCATAGCATCCTCCCTCGATATTGAAGATGCCGTCATCGGTCCAGCAGTGTTCATCGTCACCGATCAGGGAGCGGCGGGGATCGGCCGAAAGCGTGGTCTTACCTGTTCCGGAGAGGCCGAAAAAGAGCGAGACGTCCTGGTGATCTCCCTCGTTCGCCGAGCAGTGCATCGACAGAACACCGGTTTTCGGCATGATGTAGTGCATCACCGTGAAAATTCCCTTCTTCATCTCGCCTGCGTACTCGGTGCCAAGGATGACAAACTCTCCCTTCTCGAAATTAAGGGTTACGGTGGCTTTCGAAGTGACCTGAAAGCTGTGACTGTTGGCCGGGAACGCTCCCGCATTGAAAATCACGTAGTCCGGATCCGTGAATTCGGCAAGATCTTCCTGACTCGGCCGTATCAGCATGTTATGCATGAACAATGCGTGATAGGGCCTCGTGCAGATGACCCGGATCCTGATCCGGTATCTCGGATCCCAGCCTGCAAAACCGTCGAAGACGTATAGCCGCTTGTACGTATTGAAATAGTCGATCGCGCGCTCGCGATTGATCTCATAACCGTCTTCGGACATCGGGATATTTATCTTGCTCCACCAGACGTCGTTCGTTATTTCGGGACTATCCACGATGCGTTTGTCCCTGGGACTCCGCCCCGTCTTTTCACCCGAGCGGAGCATGAGTGCACCGGTGGATGATATCGCAGCCCCTTCGTCATACTTGATCGCTTCCTCGTAAAGGACCGCCGGAGAAGCATTGCGAAGGATGTTGTCTACGTAGATACCGTACTGTTCGAGGTTGAACGCTTCGGCCATCTTATCCTCATGTATTTTTTGATCCCGAAATCGGCTGCCGAAAGCTTACCGATTCTGTCTGTGCTCAATCAGATCGCCCACGACCGATGAGTCAGCCAACGTTGATGTGTCTCCCAGGTCACCGTAGTCGTTCGCGGCAATCTTGCGCAGAATACGCCGCATGATCTTTCCACTTCGGGTTTTCGGAAGCCCGGGAGCAAACTGTATGAAGTCCGGCTTTGCGATAGGTCCGATAACGGTGCGCACGTGTTGGATCAGTTTCTTGCGGAGCTCTTCGGTCGGCTCAACGCCATGGTTGAGTGTCACATATCCATAGATACCCTGACCTTTGATTTCGTGCGGGAAACCTACTACGGCTGCTTCGGCTACCGAGTCGTACGCAACGAGTGCGCTCTCGACCTCAGCA
>JACZYK010000095.1 GCA_022571135.1 Bacteroidota bacterium | reverse complement strand
CAGCGACGTTACGGTCTCGGGAGTAGGATTTCCGATTTCGATTCTCTGGTGGATAATACTCGCTGCCCTTGCCACCTGGGTGCTACAACGCACGAGGTTCGGAAACTGGATTTTCGCCTCCGGGGGCGACAAGCACGCGGCACGTAACATCGGAGTGCCCGTCAACAGGGTAAAGATCACGCTCTTCGTAATGACGGCACTTGCGGCGAGCCTTATCGGTGTGATTCAGGTGGTTTCGTTTTCGGGTGCGGATGTGATGCGAGGTCAACTTCGGGAATTTTTCGCCATTATCGCGGTTGTGATCGGTGGAACGCTGCTGACCGGAGGTTACGGCTCTGCCATCGGTGCCGTATTCGGGGCGCTCATCTTCGGAATGGTGCGGCAGGGCATCGTCTTCACAGGAGTTGATGCCGATTGGTTTCAGGTTTTTCTGGGAGGAATGTTGCTCTTCGCCGTGCTGATCAACAGCTGGGTGCGGCAAAGAGTTATGACGGTGCGACGATGAATACGGACATGACACCACTGATCGAGGCGGCCGGCGTATCAAAGCACTTCGGCGGCGTTACTGCGCTGAGGGATATCTCCATGACCGTTTTCGCGGGAGAGGTGATGTGCCTGCTGGGCGACAACGGGGCGGGAAAATCAACCCTCATCAAGTGTCTGTCCGGTGTCCATTCGCCCGACGAAGGCCGTCTGCTGGTTGACGGCACGGAAGTACGCTTCGCCACGCCACGCGACGCGCTGGAACACGGAATTGCCACCGTTTATCAGGATCTGGCGTTGATACCGCTCATGGGAATAGCGCGCAACTTTTTTCTCGGAAACGAACCCACGCTGGGCCGAGGACCACTCCGCCGTTTCGATATGAAGTTCGCCGATCGGGTGACCCGGGACGAACTGGCCCGGATGGGGATCCATGTGAGAAACACAGCCCAGCCCGTCGGAACGCTCTCCGGCGGCGAACGGCAGTCGATTGCCATCGCACGAGCCGTTTATTTCGGGGCTAAGGTCCTGATACTCGACGAGCCCACCTCCGCGCTCGGCGTGAAGGAAGCGGGCATCGTGTTGCGATACATAGCGAAAGCTCGAGACAGGCGTGTGGGTGTCATCCTGATTACGCATAATGTGCACCATGCCTATCCGATAGGCGACCGTTTCACGATTCTCAATCGGGGAAGGAGTTATGGCACTTTCGACAAACAGGATGTCAGTCGAGAGGATGTGCTGAAAATGATGGCCGGGGGGAAAGAATTGGAGGATCTGGAACACGAGTTGTCCGAATTTGCGCGCACTGATCGGGTCATTGACGAGCGAAATTCCAATTCCGGGGCGTCTTGAAAGACATGGAGAGAATCTTTGTCATTGGATCGGTAGCGATCGACCGGAACGTGCGGGGCGTTCATACCTCGGTCAGACTGGGAGGAGTCGTCGCGTACGCTGGACTTACGTTTCGTCGGCATGGGCTCGCGACGACGGCGGTCACGAATGTCGCCCGATCGGATGGCCGGCTCCTCGATCTGCTTCGAAACCACGGTATCGAGTGTGTGGTTGGTGAAACCGCGACGACCCACGCGCTTTGTCAATCGTCTGGAAGGAGATGCACGTCGACAGGAGATGCCAGCCCAAGCGTCCCCCATCATGGCCAAACAGGCGCTCGCCATACTGGACGCGGCGGACCACATCCACCTGGGCCCGCTGCACCCCGATGATCTCGATCGTGATCTGTATCCTCTTGTCCAGAAAAGCAGGGCTACGGTGAGCCTCGACGTACAGGGCTGTGTGCGGCAGATCATCGGAGGTCGGGTGATCGAGAGAGCCTCGGACATTTTACCGGATGCACTGCGATGTGCGGATTGCATCAAGGCTGATCGGGGCGAATACGACTTGATGCTCGGCGCGCTAGAGATGGACGTGGAGGACCTTATGAACGAATTCGAGCTTCGGGAAGTCGTTGTGACAGAAGGGCTGGAAGGGGGTTTTGTGGTAGAGCGGTCCGGCAACGTGACGCCCTATGCTGCTGTGCAGATTGCGACCGCAGCCGACTCGGCCGGAGCAGGTGACGTGTTTATGGCCGCCTACCTTGTCTTCCGTCTGCACGAACGCCGGACGGTGGCTGAATCGAGTCGGTATGCTGCAGAAGTAGCGGCCAGGCAGGTCGAAGGTACTTATATCACGGAGGCTGCTCTCCGCATCGAAACCGCCTCTCTGTAACCGCGTCGATCAGCGTAACGTACTCTTACCGCTTCGAGTGCGAGGCGACCAGATCGAACTCCAAAGTACGCTCGGCCGTGTTTCCCGTCGTTTCGTCGGTGAGCCGAACGGTGATGCGAAGCTCTTTCGCGTCCTCCCACTCACTCAGGTCCAGCGATACATACTCGCGCGTAGTACGGGAGTGCCCCGTATGCAGGGTGGATGCCCCCGTCGTTATCTCCTGCCGCTTGCCCAGCAGCCCGGCCAGGCCGCTTCTTTTCCGGTCGTATGCGACTTCGTACGAGACGGTGTAATGCGTCTTGTCATCGTCGCCGTAGAGAAGATGATACGCCTCGAAGTAGAGCGCCAGCTTCGCCCGCGGCGTGATCGAGCGACGCACGTAGACGGGCACAAGAAATCCATTCTCATCCCGGATCGAAGAGCTTTCCGCCAGAGTCTCTGCCACCAGTGGAACGAGATCGCTCATCACAAGCGTCCGTGGATTCGGACTGAGCGCCCAAAGAGAATCCACTCTGTGCATCCCTGTTTTGACGAACGAGAGATTCTCCGGAACGCTTTCATTTCCGGACTCATACACCATGTACTGATCCCACTGCAGGGCGAGATGATAGAGCCCTGTATCTCCCTTGACTATCGTAGTGTTTACGGGCGCGTCTGCATCGTTATAATATTCATCGGCGAGCCTGTACCTCTCGCGCGTGATCTTGCGCGTCCTGTATTCCGGCGTCTGCTGTACGGCCGAGACGTGAATTAAGTGCTGACTCGACAGCCGGGCGTACCTGCGAAGGATTTCCAACTGGATACCGAATGGCGGGATCAGGCCTCCTGCCGGGATAACCCAGTAGATTTCCGTTCGCGTGGTGCCGTCCTCTTCGAGGAAGCGGGCTCGCCGGAAATCGACGGGAAGCGGAGGAGCGGCGGAGAACCCGGAAGAGCTCTTCGGCACTTCCGCACTGCGCTTCTCGGCGAGTTGATGCTCGGCTACTTTCGTCTGTTGCATGAGCAGGATCCTCGCGGTTCCGATCGCCCGCAGCTGCCCGCCTATCAAAACACTGTGGGGTGTAGTGCCCACTGTAGGGCGATAGAGGGACGAAATATCCAGCTTCTCCGAGGAAGAGTCACTTTTTAGGGTATACTCCACGGACCCCCTCTGACGTGCCCTGAGATCCGATACAACTCGGTCGACATTCAAGAACGACGTCGTATAAGCCTGATCGAGCCAGGCCAGTTCGTCCAACAAATCGCGCATCAGGTGGAGCGATAAACTTGCGCGAGGCAGGCCACGCACCGGCGAAGGGTCAGAGAAGCCGTGGCGTAGGGTACGGGGAATCAGAGACTCGAGCCCCGAGAGTCGGTAGTCCTCCCTCTCGCGGACGAACAGGTAACGCGCACGGGGGCCAAGGTGCTCATACACCCAGAACTCATTTTCCGTGAGTCTTGATATACCTGCAAATTCAGCCTCTGCCAGGAGGGCTTCGCGGGAGTTCAGAAAGTCGCTTTTGATCTCCTCCACCTTTGTAGGTGCTCCCAGGCGAACGAAGAGTACGCCTCTTTCGTCGAGGCCCGAGGGACTCTCAGAACTCGAATAATGCTTCTCGGCCGTTGCCACGCGATCCAGGTGTTCCGCTACGCGCTCGTTCCAGAGGGTTGCGGGTAGCGGATCCTGTCTCCGCCACCAACTCACGAGCAGCTCTCCCGAACCGCTTCGAAAAGTTGTTGTCTCAGATAGTCTTTCGGGGGACTCTGCGATGTCGGACCGCAGTTCATCAGGCAGCAGGAAAATCAGCTGCTCCACATGCAGGAGCACAACCGGCTGTTCGTACGGCGGTATGCTTCGTCCAGCGTGGTCCAGCAGGTTCAAATAGGCTTCGATGGCACGGATGAAATCCGACTGCGCCGATTCCCGAAAAACTGCTTTGACAAATGCATGGGCTAGAAGCACGTCAAAAGCCTCTTCCGACTCCAGCGCCTGCATCCCCGTGCGCCAAACATCCAGTGCTCGCTCTGGCTCGTTCCTGGTGGCATGGACCCTGCCAAGCCAGAATGCCGCCGTACTCCGATCTTTAATGCGAAATGCGGGTTGCTCCTGGATAATCGCAGCGAAGTACTGGATGGCATTGTCGTACCGGGCAGCCTCAAAGGCGTCGCGTCCGGCCTGGTAGCGGGAGATTAAATCATCCTGTGCGCTCAGATCCGCGGCGGAGAATAGTATTATCAGCAGGATAGCAAATACCCTGAGATGCCCCGTAAAATTCGTATATCGAGACGAGTCCATGGCATTATCGAGTGGCGCCGAACTCCTTGCGACGCGTTGTCGGCTTCAGGCTTACTCCCCTGCAAGAAACCCGGTACGAGGTTAAAACAATAAACAACCTGATCGCGTTCCTGAAGCATAGCCCCGTGTCGGGTGAGTCATCAAAAATAGCCGGTAACCGAATGAATCTGATCAAGCGTCACCTGTTCGTCGTCGCTGTCGTCGTTCTTACGGCATGTAATGAGTCGGCTCCGCGCAACGAAGCACAAGGCGGCCTGCTCAGCCTGAACGGCACGGAGCTTTACGTTAAGACGATGGGCTCGGGAGAGCCGATTATCGTCATCCATGGGGGTCCCGTGCTTGAGCATGGCTATCTGCTGCCCCATCTCGAACCGCTGTCACGCGACTACAGGCTGATTTTCTTCGATCAGCGCCTGAGCGGGCGGTCCAGCGCCGAGCTCGACAGTACGGATGTCCGGATGGAGAACTTCGTGGAGGATATCGAGGCAGTCCGTTCATATTTCGGACTCGAGCGTGTGCACGTGATGGGGCACTCGTGGGGAGGTCTTCTGGCCATGAAGTACGCTCTCGAATATCCCGAGCGGCTGAACTCGCTCGTACTGCTCAACTCCATGCCGGCAAGCTCCGCTCTATGGCAAGAGGAAGAAGCGATCCTGGCTTCGCGCGCAGATCCGGAGGATGCTTCCGATCGAGAGGAGGTGGTCAGTTCCGAAGCCTACGCCAACGACGAGCCGGATGCTTTCGAGGCTCTCTATCGGATCTCATTTCGCAAACAGTTCCACGATCCAGCGCTTGTCGACAGCCTGCACTTCTACATTGCGCCGGATCTGCGGGAGAGAAGCCGGCGCTTCGGAGCGATCATGCAGGACATGGTCGATTACGATCTACACGAAGATCTGAGGAGTCTGAAGGTGGCGGTCCTTCTCCTTTATGGGGCCGATGAGCCCGCCGTCGAACTAAGCGGTGCGCGTATCTTAGAAACGCTCGAAAATGGGCGACTCGTAGTGATACCCCGTGCCGGCCACTTTCCGTTCGTTGAGCAACCGGATCGGTTTCTCTCGGAGGTGCGGCGTTTTCTCGGAGATTCCTCTGTCGACCGCTCAGCTGATGGGGCACGCGGCACTCGCCCGCCCGGGATTACTCCACTACCCGAGGCCCCGAGCTGGCGGCCTCCAACTGCTTGTTGACGGGTTCCAACTATACGATCGTCAACCTCGATGACCGCAGCGCGGTCGTCTACCCGTACCCTGGAATACAGCCTGAGCGATAACGCCGTGCTGACCGTTATCGGAGACGTGACGATCGGGAAGCACGATGCGGAGTTCGGAGCATTCGGCTCGGGCGCGATCGTTCGGGCGCGGCTCTATTTCTGAGTCGCTGGGCGTTTTGCTTTCCCGCTCGAGTAAATCCGGAGAGAGGGACTTCCTCCTCCAAGAAGAACTGTCTTTTTCCAAAGGCGGGTTTGAGATCGCTCGACCGGGTCGCCATCACATCGGAGGATCCGTCTTCGGCAATGGTTATGACGTTCAATGCTTACTTTCGATGTGCGTTTGCAAGCATTCACTCGGTAAGTTGAGGTTCGTTACACTGAAGTGAAAACGCGTGCGCTCCTTTTCGCGGACAAGACTTCCGGATCTGAATCATGGAAAAGAAGAATCTGTTCGACGAAGACATTTTCTCGGCCATTCAGGACCGAATCGAGAATCTGACGCCGGAAACGCAGGCTGAATGGGGATCGATGGACGTAGCGCAAATGCTCGCACACTGCTCGGAAATTCAGGAGGTGACCAACGGGAAAGCTCTGAAAGGCACGCCATTCACTGTGAAGCTCTTAGGCGGCCTCATCCGGAAAATGGTACTGAGCGATAAGTCTTATCCTCGGGATGGCCGAACGCATCCTCAGTACATCAAGGATGAACCCGAGGATTTCTACCAGCAGAAGGAACGCCTGCAGCGGGCGGTGGACACCATGGTGGCGAACGGTCCCATCGCATCGAAGCATCCCATCTTCGGTATGATGTCGGGCGAAGACAAGGGCTGGGTGATGTACAAGCACCTCGATCACCACTTGACACAGTTTGGCGTTTGAGTCGTGGATCTGGATTCGGATTTCGAGGGGCTCGATGGAGTGGTGTTTGTAAGGAGAACCGGACAGGATATCTGAAGGCGATAGGATGAGGGAGAACAGAAAAGTATGACCGATGATCTCATAACCTGTACTGAAACGCTGTACGGGTTAAACATGACCACTCACGAACCGGCGTAGACGGAAGCAAGGGCGAACCTGGCAAAAATCTTGGACCGGGTTGTCGCCGACTCACTCAGAAGCACAGGGTTGTCTACCTCGTCAGGGACCAGCGAACTGACTTTCTGCACGCACGATGTCATTATTAAGGCCGACCAGCCAGCCTCATTTGATCCTTCCTGATCCCGGACAACGCGTTACTAACGATATCATCACAGCTCTAATAGTTACGGAACCGTTACAGAGAGATAGAGCTTGTAGTCGTAATTACATTGTGATCACGTTCGCTTCAATGACCGTTCGAACCAAAATTGTAAAGATCGGCAACTCTCAGGGCATCCGGATCGCCAAACCTCTTCTGGAGCAGGCCGATATCTCAGATGACGTCGAACTTGAAGTTCGAGACGGTTCCATCATTATTCACGCTGTTCGAAGCGTTCGTGAGGGATTGAGGAGAGGCCTTCGCGAGGATGGCTGACAGCGGGGACGACAGGCTTCTGGATCCTGAGGCCGCCCGAGCCGATTGGAGCGATTCTGAGTGGGTATGGGAATAGACGAGGCCATTCGCCGTTTCGACGTCTTTCTGATCGATCTCCATCCCACGCGAGGGAGCGAAATCAGAAAAACCAGACCCTGTCTCGTCATTTCACCGGACGAGATGAATGCACACGTTCAAACGGTGATCATTGCACCCATGACGACGAAAGGGAGCGACTTCCCGACGAGAGTTTCCTGCACGTTTCAAAGCGTACGGGGGCAGATAGTCCTCGATCAACTCCGGACGGTCGACAGAGCCCGACTCGCGAAACGTCTTGGAACCGTTGGCAAGAAATCGCGACAAAGGGTGCTCGACGGTCTGGCCGAGTTGTTCTGCTCTTGATCCACGTACTGAAGCTGCCAGAGATCGCTTATCGCTTGTCATTGGCCTCGTCGATTACGATAATGAGTTAACCCAGTATCAAATGCCTCGTGGCGTATATCATCCCACTTACATCACAGAACCAATGGATATCATCCTGATAGCAGCCCGCATCTTGCACATCGGTCTGGGTGTGTTCTGGGCAGGTACGATCTTTTTCTTCGTCTTTCTCCTCGAACCGAGTGTCCGCTCGGTAGGGCCGCAGGGAGGCCTTGTAATGATGGCGCTTCAGCGGCGCAAATTCATGATCATTTTGCCTGTTGCAGCGGGACTGACGATTCTTTCGGGTATCTATCTCTACTGGCGCGTATCAGGCGGCTTTGCGCTTGACTGGATTTCTGCGCCCATCGGCGAAGCCCTTACCCTGGGGAGCGTAACGTCAATCGTGGCATTTGTAATCGGTGTCTTCTTCATGCGACCCGCCGCGCTGGAAGTCGGAAGACTGAGCGCCTCACTTGCGAATGTAAACGAATCCGAAGAACGCGATGCGATCAGCGCCAGGATCGAAGATCTGAAATCTCGATCGAGGACCTACGCCAGGTGGGTCGCCATCTGCCTTGGCGTCGCCGTCATAACCATGGCCGTCGCCCGGTACCTGTAGTCATACGTACCGTTAAACCCGGTAGGAATCACAGGTAGGATCTGATCTCTGGCAACTTTCGCATGCCCTCTTGTGTGAGAGGGGAATGAGCAATGGTTTACTTCGGTCGATCCGCGCCGGACGGGTAGCGCCGCCGGTCTGCCCCGAGAATGAGCTCCCGGAGCTCTTCCACATTTCCTGCCGTCATCCATTTTTTCTCGAAGGACTCGTCCAGCGCGATCTGCGCGATGGCCGACAACGCCCGCAAGTGGAAATTGCGCTCGGCCCTCGTGCTCACCAGAACGAAGATGATGTGTACGGGATCGTCCTGTCCCGGAAAGTAAATGCCGCGGCGGCTACGAGCGACCAGCATACCGAAGGGGTGATTTCCGGTCAGCAAAATGTGCGGGATTGCGAGGCCGGGTGCCACGACCGTACTGCTCCATGTC
>JACZYK010000094.1:1892-8744 GCA_022571135.1 Bacteroidota bacterium | reverse complement strand
GGCCGATGAGGCGTGCCGGCGAGCCGACCTCGATCCAATGTACGTGGGATCACTGGACGAAGATGCTCAGGAACGCCTGTTTACGTCTATCCTGGGAGTTATCCAGGACCTCGACAACCCGGCGCCCCGGATATTCTGGGAGGAGGATCGTGCCCGTATCCTGTCTCTCATCCCTCTGAGCCCGGCCACGAGGGCTGGCGAGGATGTCTTGGAGTCAGTCGAGGAGATTTTCGAGTCGGTGGACGAAGCCGTTCGGATCTTCGCCCGCCGCCTGCTCGGCCAGGCTGCGTATGCAAAGCGGTACTTAAATCCCGATTGGAAAAAGCTCGGCGTTCGCACGGACGCATGAAGCAGGAGCTCTGCCAGGAGAGCCGTGCGGACATGTATGAGCGCTGGGCTCACCTTCTGATGGCCAGCCGGCATCTGGTATCCACCGGTGCAGAGACAGCCGAGTTGGAGGATATTATCGCCCAGACCGGCAGCATTTCCATCCCGCTGGCGCCCGGTCTCAGCGCCGTTCAGAACGCCGACCGATATTACGAGAAAGCCCGGGAGACCCGGCGCTCCAGAGCCTCTTCTGAAGACCGTCTGAAGGCAACGATCGTACGCCTCGGTAATCTGAAGCAAGAACTATCTACGCTCTCGACCGCGCCAGAAGTCGATCGATTTCGAAAGAATCACCAGAACGCTCTCGCTGAGTTATCGGCGCAGGGTACCGGTATCGACATCGAAATTCCATTTCGGAGATATGCGCTTCCGGGCGGGTACGAGGTATGGGTGGGTCGAAATGCCACACAGAATGATCGACTGACATTTCAGTTCGCCCGTAAGTATGATCTCTGGCTGCACGCCCGCGGGGTGAGCGGATCGCACACGGTACTTCGACTGCCGGGAAGAAAGCATCGTCCTCCAGCCACTGTTATCGAGCGCGCCGCCGAGATCGCTGCGTATCACAGCAAGGCTCGGACCAGCTCGCTGGCGCCCGTGATCGTAACCGAGCGGAAGTATGTACGCAAACCCCGCAAAAGTCGCCCGGGTACGGTCATTGTAGAAAGGGAAAAGGTGCTGCTCGTCAAGCCGGGGCTGCCGAAGACCGGGTCCAATTAGGAGCGGAGCGGAAAAGTTCTTTTCAGATTCGGTTGCGCTACGCGGATTCCATCGTATTTTCGGCCCGCACGTTTTATTGCCAACGCATCGCTTCGGAGCACATGTCGTGGTGGGAAGCCGCCTTTCTTGGTCTGCTGCAGGGGCTTACAGAGTTTCTACCGATTTCATCATCGGGTCATCTCGTAATTACGAGAAGCCTGTTAGGCGTAGGAATCTCAGAAGGACCGGCATTAATGTTCGACGTCCTGCTGCACTTCGGCACGATGATGAGCATCATTGTCCACTACAGACGAAAGTTGGTGGGCCTCACGACTGAGTTCGCACGCTGTGCTGTTTCACCGCCAACGTGGAACGCGTCCTGGAAATCCAATGACGAATTCAGGACTGCTACATATGTTCTAGTATCGATCGTGCCGTCGGGACTAGCGTATATACTCTTCATGGATCGCATTGAGGCTGCTTTTTCGGATCCAAGAACGGCGGCCGGTATGCTTCTCGTTACGGGCGCCTTGCTCTCGCTGACCCTGATTCGGCGGCGCCCGGACGGGGATTTGTCGACGTTCAAGGTGATCGTCATCGGGATCGCGCAGGCTTTCGCCATGATTCCTGGCATATCACGATCTGCATCAACGATATGTTCGGCATTATATCAGAACGTCGAGCCCGAAAAGGCGGCTAATTTCTCCTTTATTATGCTGTTGCCCGTCGTCGCTGGAGCAACCGTGATCAAGATTGTTACGGCGCTGGAGGCAGGTCTTCCGATACAGTGGGGTCCGATGGCACTGGGTACCGTGCTGGCATTTCTCGCCGGACTCGTCGCCATCAAAACGGTTCTGGATTTCGTTCGCAAAGGGCGATTTCATTTCTTTGCCATTTACTGTTTTGTTGCAGGAATCGCCGGTCTGATCCTCCTGTGAAGATCAAGACAATCCGGAAGACAGGATCTGTACTTTAAAACCCCTGCGCCGCAACGCAATTCCCACGAGCAGAGCCTTAAGGTTCTGTCATTATACCCGATAACTCGACTGATCTCTATCTCATTTTGGGACAGCAGATCCACTCCATTCGCTGAAATATGGCGATTTCGGACCCTGGCAACGAAAACCGTAGATTCGCGCAGAAATGAAGTACCGCATATTTGTGGTGGATGATGACCGGCACTATGCTCGCATGCTGAGCTACCGGCTGGACAAGAATCCAAACTACCACGTTAAGGTGTTTCACGACGGAGAGGACGTGCTGAAAAGCCTGTCCGAAAAACCCGATCTGATACTGCTTGACATCATGATGCCGGGTGTGGACGGGATCGAGGTGCTGCGTCGCGTCGTATCCGAAGCGCCGAATGTGCCGGTGATCATGGTGTCTGCACAGGGCGTGATCGATACGGCTGTTGAAGCCATGAAAATCGGTGCGTACGATTATATCACGAAGGGTCAGGATGATCTGGTGAAACTGGATACCGTGGTTCGACACGTACTCGAAAAGGTATCGCTGGAGCGTGAGGTAGAAACGCTGCGTGATGAGGTCTCCGAGAAGTACAAGATCCAGGGACTCATCGGCGAAAGCGGCTCGATGCAGCACGTATACCGCATGATCCAGAAAGCGTTGCGCGGAGATCTGACCGTTGCGATTCAGGGTGAGAGCGGAACGGGTAAGGAACTCGTCGCAAAGGCCATTCACTTCAATTCTGACCGTAAGCGCGGTCCTATGGTCGTTGTAAACTGCGCAGCCATTCCTCGCGATCTGATGGAGAGCGAGTTTTTCGGGCACGAAAAGGGATCCTTCACCGGCGCGCATGCCCGCAAGATCGGAAAGTTTGAACAGGCCGACGGCGGCACCATCTTCCTGGACGAGATCGGACAGCTCAACCTCGATCTGCAGGCGAAGCTCCTGCGGTCGTTGCAGGAAGGCGAACTCCAGAGAGTGGGTGGAAACGATACGATCCTGTTCGACGCTCGTGTGATCAGTGCCACGAATCAGGATATCGTACAGATGATTCGCGACGGCAAATTCCGTGAAGACCTGTACTATCGACTCTTCCAGTTCCCCGTCCCGCTGCCACCGCTGAGAGAGCGGGGCCAGGACGTGATCCTGCTCACGAATTACTTCTTGCGCGAGTATCTCAAAAAACATCCGGAGTTCAAGGACAAGCGATTCGGATCCGCCGCCCGACGGGCTATCTCGGCGTATTCTTGGCCCGGCAACGTTCGCGAACTCAAGAGCGCGATAGAGCGCGCAATTCTTCTGGCGGACGGCGATACAATCAGAGCAGAAGACCTCATGCTCACGGGTGTCAATCCGATTTCGCCCTGGGCCGAGAGAATGACACTGGCCGAGGCCGCAGAAACGAGCTTCGTACCTTCGCAACCCGCACCCGCTTCATCGAGTACACTCTTACCTGGTGGCGACGACACGGACGTGGATATAGATGTCGGTGAAGAAATCGGTGGAATTGTGTCGCTCGAAGACCTCAAGCACAGGGCGGTTGAGCGGGCTTACAGGCTTTGCGACGGTAATGTGGATCGCGCAGCCGTTGAACTCGGGATCGGCCGAGCCACGATGTACCGACTTATGAAAAAGTATCAGCTCATGAGCTGAGCAGGGCGCCGGTAATCCCTTCTGTACGTTTTCGTAACCACCGACCTATATTAGGGCCTGTAAACGGGCCACTCTGTGTTGTTCGTTGATCATTTGATTTCACCAAAAGTCTCTCCTCACGCCTTGATTCGTCCTTTTACAGGCGGCTAGAGGGCGCTTTCAGGTAGCGTCAACAGGCCCTGATTCGGATCTGCCGAAAAGGCTGATCCAAGGTCCATCTGAATACGGTTACTAGATATGCGTCTGACTTCCTACGAGCGGGACGTACAGCGAGAAATTGAATCCTGGCAGCACGGTGATTCATCCATCATAGCCCAGGCATTGAACTGGGCAATGCAACCCATGGACTGGGTGGTTCGTCAGATCGTTTCTCCCGCTCTCATCGATCAGGCAGATGATGCGATCACGAAGTTTCTGTCCTTTCTGAACGACGCCTCAAAGTGGACGTATGACGTCAGGGATCTGATACCGAGGGCAAAATCCATGGGGCTGGAAGCAGATTCTACGGATGATTTACTAGATGCACCGCTGGAGAAACTGGATGATCTGGCCCGGAGTTGTTTTAATGAAAATGCCATTCTTGCGGCGATCGAAGGAGGAGGTACGGGTCTTGGAGGCGCTGCTCTTATCGCGGCCGATATTCCTCTTCTTTTCGGCATCAATCTCAGGTTGATTCAGCAGATCGGGGCTTCGTACGGATTCCCAATGGACGGTCCGGATTACGGCCCGGTGGTTCTTTCCATCTTCAACGTTGCCGCCTCCGGCAGCAGGGAAGCCAAGAACGAGGCCCTCCGAGAGATCTCTGTGGCCGCGGCGGCTCTTGCGGGAGATGTCAATTATCGTGGACGGGTAAGTGGTACGTTTCGTGACCAGAATCGTCATCTGCCGCGAGAGATCGCAAAGAACATCGTCGGCCGAAAAATTGCGCAGACCATCCCGATTGCCGGTGCGGTAATCGGTGCGGGAATTAATTATTGGTTCACCACGGAGACCGCTGAAACGGCCTATATGCTTTTCCGGGCAATGTACATTGAGCGGAAAGAACGCCTTTAGATTATTCCAACTTTTTAAACTTCGCTTCCAGGGGCATTCCTTCGAACGCGATCCCATCCGAGTCCATGCCGCTCGTTGCAATAGTAGGTCGTCCGAACGTCGGGAAATCGACGTTCTTTAATCGAATGACGGAAGCCCGTCAGTCGATCGTCGATGATGAACCCGGCGTCACGCGAGATCGCGTATATGGCACGGCCGAGTGGTCCGGAAAGGTGTTTTCGATCGTGGATACGGGTGGGTTCGTTTCCAATTCCGAAGATCGCTTTGAAGCTGCGATCCGGGAGCAGGTTCATCTGGCCATCGACGAAGCGGATGCTCTGCTATTCGTTGTCGACGTTACGACCGGTATTACCGATCTCGATCAGGAATTGGCAGAAGTACTCCGAAGGACCGACAAGCCGGTATTCACGCTGGCGAACAAGGCAGATAACGATGAGCGACGCTGGGAAGCATCCGCCTTCTACCAACTCGGAATCGGAGACGTTTATCCGATCAGTTCGATCAATGGGATGGGAACGGGTGATCTTCTGGACGCGGTGGTGAAGTCGTTCCCAGAGGAACAGCGGAAAGACGAAGAAGACAGAACCCGGATTGCGATTATCGGACGGCCCAATACGGGCAAATCCTCTCTGACGAACGCACTGCTCGGAGAAGAGCGCTCGATCGTAACGGAAATCAGTGGTACGACGCGCGATTCGATCGATTCTGTGCTCAAATATCACGGCCGTGAAATCGTACTGGTCGATACGGCCGGACTTCGAAAGCGAGCTCGCATTACCGAGAACATTGAATTCTATGCCCACCTTCGAACGCAGCGAGCCATCGAGACTTGCGATGTGGCGATTTTGTTGCTCGATGCGACCGAAGGATTGCAGGCACAGGATATCAGAGTGCTCACACAGGCGGAAGGGCTGAAAAAGGCGCTCGTAATCGGTATTAACAAGTGGGACCTGATCGAGAAAGAGACCAATACGTCCCGGGATTTCGAGCGCGACATTCTGGGTCGCCTCAAGACCCTCGACTACATCCCGATTGTGACGCTTTCGGCCGTAACCCGACAGCGCATCGGCAAAATCCTGGACAAGGCGATCGAAGTCGAGCAGAATCGACACGTACGGATCTCGACGAGAAGGCTCAATGAGGTGATGCGCCCGGCTATCGAGCGCCACAATCCGGCGCTCTACCGGGGACAGCGTGTGAAGATCAAGTACATGACACAGGTCAGACAGGCGCCTCCGGTGTTCAATTTCTTCTGCAACTTTCCCCAGGGCATACGCGAGCCCTATCGCCGGTATCTGGAGAACCAGATCAGGAAAGCGTATGGATTCGAAGGGGTACCGCTGACGCTGGTATTCAAATCGAAATAGTCCGACTCGTCGACAGGGTCGGCTCCGAATTTGAAAAGCTTCCGAAGCGGCTCTTCTTGCTTTCTGAAATGAGGTGGATCATCGTGCGAGTTCCTATCTTCACCGCGTATTTCCATGAACGTTGAATCACCCGTCAATGCCCGGTATCCCGGAAAATACGGCCCCCAAAAATGAGAGGAATCTGAATTTCTGGGAGCGACTTTATCTCCCGGAAGTGTTCAAGGGACTCAGATGGTCTATCAAAAAGATCTGGGCGGAACCGTCATATACGTTTCAGTATCCGGAAGAGCAGTGGTATCCGCCGGACAACTATCGAGGTCGACCGGTGCTGGTCGAAGAGGAGGGCACGCCGCGGTGCGTATCGTGCAATCTCTGTGCTCTCGTGTGTCCGCCCATGGCCATCTCGATGCAGGCGCATGAGATCGACGGGCCGAAGGAGCGCGAGCCGGAGTGGTTCGAGATCGATATGCTGCGCTGCATCTACTGTGGATTCTGCGAGGAGGTATGTCCAGAAGAGGCTATCGTCATGTCCAAGGAGTACGACCTGACTTTTCAGGATCGGGACGAGGCTGTCTTTGGACTGGACCGCCTTCTGATGCCGAAGGAGCGGCTCGTGGACAGACTGAAGTTTCTGCGCGAAAAGACGAATCCCCAGTTGGGGACGGGCTGGGACTACCAGCGTTCAAATAACCGGCATTCCCTCCGGGATTCGGATTTTCTGAAACAT
>JACZYK010000094.1:0-1882 GCA_022571135.1 Bacteroidota bacterium | reverse complement strand
CCTAAGCAGACATGGGAACTGTTTCGGATGCCGCTCCGGACGCGCGATCGATAAGAACGCTCATCGATCAGCTGGCTCTGCTTAGCGACGAACTTGACGGCCAATTAGATCTTATCGCTCGACTACCGGATTCCGTCATGGGGGACCGCCCATATGAAGGGGCGCAGTCCATACGGGACCTGTACATCCAATTCCTGGAAAGGGAAATAGGCGTAAACCTCAGTATCGTGGAGGGACTCGTGGATGGTTCGGCAGACGGTCAAACTCTCGAAAAGTTGGTTCAACGTGTTGATCCGGAGAATCTGAGAGAGGCGAGGATCGGAGAAATCATTTCGCGTATTGCTGGCGTACGCAGGGAAATTATCGATGAGTTGGAGTCTGCCGAATCAGACTCCTGGTCCCGGTCCATCCTCGCTGACGGTGATCCGGTCTCGTTGTACGAGTGGACATTCGCCATGGCGCTGCGGGATGCGGATGATCTTCGCGAAATCGGGATCCAGTTCTATGAGCGGCGCATGGCCTTTGGCATCAGAGATTGAGTCCAGCCGCCGACAAAGGCAAGCGTGAACGAGCCAGACTCGGGCAACGGTGCGCCCACACGATTCAGACCCGGGCGAGCGTTATATTTGAGCATTCTTTATTGACAAAGATGTGACATTGGGCCGTCAAACAATGCCTATGCTATGCGTAAGGCGACTCGATTCTGCTTTCCATAAGAAAAATTGGCTACACGAAAGTCTGCATACGAAGATCTGTCAACGGCTTTTCGCCATGGGAATTTTGAACCCCTGTATCTGCTTTACGGGGAGGAGCGCTATTTCATTGACTCGCTTCAGAAGTTGTTGTTGGATAATGCGCTCGAAGCCCACGAAAAAGATTTCAACCTGGATATCGTTTACGGGGCCGAAGCCGATGTCCAGTCCGTCCTGGCTCTGTGCGCGAGCTATCCGGTGATGGCTCAGAGGCGAGTCGTCCTTGTAAGGGACTTCGACAAACTGAAGGATAACAAGCGATTTACGGCCTATGCGGAGCAACCCAATCCCACGGCCGTAGTCTTTCTGGTGTGCGCCGGAAAACCCAATATGAATGCGCATCCGTATCGTGCGATAAAAAAGCACGGCATAGCTGCAGAATTCAAGGCGCTCTACGACAACCAGGTACCCGGATGGATCGAACGTCTTGCGAAGCAGCGGGGTTACACCGTGGAGCCCAAGGCCGTGCAAATGCTCGCAGATTTTGTAGGAAGCAATCTCCAGATTATGGTTTCGGAGATCGAAAAGATTGTCACGTTTTCAGGAAACCGCGAAGTACTCACGGCTGAGGATGTTGTCCAAGCCAGTGGTCAGACGCGGGAGTTCAACGTCTTCGAATTGCAACGCGCCGTTGGAGAGGGCCGCCATAATGACGCAATTCGTATCACGGAACGATTGTTGCAACAGTCATCGAATCCGAGGGGAGAGAGTGCTAGAATCGTACTGGTACTGTCATCTTTCTTCCTGAAACTGTTGAAACTGACAGGATGCCGGAAGCGAAGGATTGCTGAAAAAGAAATGGCAGCACGTATCGGGGTTTCTCCCTTCTTTATAAAAGAGTATCTTTCTTGTCTGCGTAGACTTGACGTAAAAGCACTGAACCGAGCCCTGGCGTCGCTGCTGGCCGCCGATTATGAGCTCAAGGGTGGGAGTACACGAAGCGAACGTCTCGTGCTGACCCTTATGCTGAGGCGCATGTTCAATCAGGTCACAGTTCCGGCTCCGGTCGTGTAACTGTTTCATGCGCACGAGACACGAATATGTGCGGAAGTCGGATTCCGCTTACTATATATCCAGTATGACAAAAACGGAACAGGGAACGACGCTGAAGAAGCGTACTCTGAAGGTCA
>JACZYK010000093.1 GCA_022571135.1 Bacteroidota bacterium | reverse complement strand
CTGCAATTCCAGAAGCACGATCTGGCAAGGGAAAAACATTTGAGACTGTTGCCGACCTATACAAGGATTTGGGTATTTAGATGAGGCGACTTAGGCGGTCCTCCAAGTTCAAGAAGGAAGTACGCCTTATGGAACGACGGGGCAAAGACCCTCTCGACGAAGCGTGCCGTAAAGCGGTCGGCAATTCCTGCTTCGAGAATGAATCGTTTCGCCGCAATACAGCTCTGACCGTTGTTCTGCATCCTCGAAGCCACAGCCGCATCCAGGGCGCCAGGTTCGCGTCATGAGGTTGCCGAACTCCCCGGCGCCGGATTCGGGCAAAACGGCAATCCTGAACATTTTCTCGGTACGCTCGGAAAACGTCGAATCACGATGGCGCTGAAAGGCTTCGCGCGAGGTGAATTCTCGACGCCACCTCGTTGGGCGTATGGATGGGGTACGAAGTAATGACTGCTCCCGTGCTGGAATTGATCGATGGCACTTTCATCGGCTCGGATCGAGTGTCTGATTGAACAGCGTCGAAAGGTACTCAGGATTATCTTAGCGGCTCGCGCCCCAATCCTTCTCCCTACCGACCGAATGCTACGTCGTCTTTTTTCACGCAAAACCATCGACACGGACGCGGGATCAGGAACACGTGTGGAGCGGGCCGCCATTGGGCGCCTGACGAAGCTTCCGGTCGAGAACCTCGGACTCTATGAGAGGGCACTGGTGCACCGTTCTTTCCTGAGAAGCTCGCCACAGGAGGATCTCCATTCAAACGAGCGACTCGAATATCTCGGAGATGCCGTGATCGGCCTTATCGTTGCACAGCATCTTTTCAGGCGATTTCCGAACAAAGACGAGGGATTCCTGACGAGACTGAGGGCGAAACTGGTAAACGGTCGAGCCCTAGCACAGAACGCCCGTCATATCAAACTGGGAAAGCACATCCTGATGAGCGAGAGTATGTCGGGTACGGACGGCCGGGCGAGTGAAAGTGTTCTGTCCGACGCCTTCGAGGCGATCATCGGCGCGATCTACCTCGATCAGGGACTCGGCGCCGCAACCGCATTTGTCGAGCGCACGGTGCTGCGACGGGTCAATCTCTTGGATCTGGCCCGTCGAAACGACAATTTCAAGAGCGCGCTCCTGGAATACGCGCAGGCCCGCAAATGGCCGCAGCCCATCTACCGGGTAAGCGCCGAGACCGGACCGAGTCACAAAAAGACGTTCACCGTGGCGGTCCTCATCGGCAGCGATACACGGGGTACGGGAAAGGCGGGCAGCAAGAAGAAGGCCGAGCAGATAGCCGCGAAATCAGCCCTGGAAAAGCTCGAAAAAGAAGAGTCGGCGAATTCCGCCGGCCCGGGCGATTGACTCACCCCGGATCCCCCGGCCTGCTTCCGAAAGTTGGAGTCGGCGAACCATGACCCGGCGAGCAACTGACACGCCTGAGAACCCCCGGCCAGCTTCCACATCGGACAAAATCTCCAATTGTTTCAATTAAAATTGAACAAAGCGGGCGTACATTTGCTGTCGGACGGCGTACATGGTCCGTCTTTCGCGGCGCATATTTCATTCGAGTCGATTCACAATGGCAATCAGGCTTTCAACCACGGATCATTTCGTCGACCGCCACATCGGTCCGTCCGAGTCCCAGATCCGTGAGATGCTCGAAACGCTCGGGCCGGCCTCGCTCGAAGAGTTGATGGATGAGACCATCCCCGGAGCCATACGAATGAAGGGAAAGCTGGATCTTCCGGAGCCTCGGAGTGAAACCTCGCTGCTCGATCGACTCGGTGATCTGGCCGCCGAAAACAAGGTGTATCGCTCGTTTATCGGGATGGGCTACTACGGCACCGTTACGCCTCCCGTCATCCAGCGGGGTATTCTCGAGAATCCGTCCTGGTATACCCAGTACACCCCGTATCAGGCCGAAATCGCCCAGGGCAGACTGGAAGCGCTGCTCAATTTCCAGACCGCAGTCATCGACCTGACAGGCATGGACATCGCCAACGCTTCCCTTCTGGATGAAGGAACCGCGGCGGCCGAAGCGATGATCATGCTGCAGCGGATTTCGAAACGCGGCAACCGGACACGCTTTCTCGTGGCAGACAGTTGCCATCCCCAGACCATAGAGGTCGTCAGGACCCGGGCCCATCCCATCGGAGTCGAAGTCTTCGTCGGCGATCATTCTTCGTTCGAGTTCGACGACGCCGTCCTGGGCGCGCTCGTTCAGTATCCGGCGACGGACGGAGCCATCCACGACTACACGCAGCTGTGCGAGGCTGCCCATGCGGCGGGGGCGTACGTCGTCGTTGCGGCAGACCTCCTGAGCCTTACGATCCTCAAGGCGCCGGCCGAGTTTGGAGCGGACGTCGTCGTCGGTACGACGCAGCGGTTCGGGGTTCCGGTGGGCTTCGGGGGCCCGCACGCGGCCTACTTCGCGACGAGGGACAAGTTCAAACGACAGGTCCCCGGACGAATCATCGGAATAACGACGGACGCAGACGGCAATCCGGCGCTCAGAATGGCCCTTCAGACTCGCGAGCAACATATTCGCCGGGGCAAAGCGACGTCGAACATATGCACGGCCCAGGTTCTATTGGCAGTAATTGCCGGAATGTACGCCGTTTATCACGGCCCGGACGGGCTGCGCGCCATAGCCACAAGGATTCACCGTCTGACCCGCCTCCTTTCGACAGGCCTCTCGAAGCTCGGATATTCGATCGTTCACGAAGATTACTTTGACACGATCCGCGTAAGTACTACGGCAGACCTCCAGTCGGCCGTTCGCTCACGCGCTCTCGACGCCGAAATCAATCTCCGCTACTTCGAAGACGGATCCATCGGTGTCTCGCTGGACGAGACGACATCGGAGAAGGATCTGAGCAATCTGCTCGCCGCATTCGACGTCGACAATTCAGGTCATCCGAATCCCTCAAATTTGGCCGAGAACGAATCGTCATGTTATTCGGGATCCTTCGTCCGGACCTCCGACTTCCTGACCCATCGAGTCTTCCACGAGTATCACTCGGAGACCGAGCTTACCCGGTATATGCACCGCATGGCGGCCAGAGATCTGTCGCTTACGACCAGCATGATACCGCTCGGCTCGTGTACGATGAAGCTGAACGCCGTCGCGGAGCTGATGCCCATCACGTGGGCCGGTTTCAATCAGATCCACCCGTTCGTTCCGGTCGATCAGGTGACGGGTTACCTCCGGATGATGGAGGAGCTCGGCGACTGGCTGTCCGAGATAACGGGGTTCGCGGCCACGTCGCTCCAGCCGAACAGCGGGGCGTCCGCGGAATATGCGAGTCTGCTTCTCATCCGGGCTTATCATCGAAGCAGGGGCGAAGGCCACCGGAACGTGTGTCTTATCCCCTCCTCCGCACACGGTACGAACCCGGCCTCTGCCGTCATGGCGGGAATGGAGGTGGTGGTCGTCGCGTGTGACGACGAGGGAAACATAGACCTGAAGGATCTGGAGGCTCGGTCGATCGGGCACGCGGACCACCTGGCTGCCCTTATGGTCACGTATCCGTCCACGCACGGCGTCTTCGAGGAAGGCATTCAGCGCGTGTGCGAAATCGTCCATCAGCATGGCGGCCAGGTCTTCATGGACGGAGCAAATATGAACGCACAGGTCGGGTATTGTCGACCCGGCGATATCGGCGCGGACGTCTGCCACCTCAATCTGCACAAGACGTTCGCTATCCCGCACGGCGGAGGCGGACCGGGCGTCGGGCCCATCTGCGCGGCCGAGCATCTCGCACCGTTCCTTCCGAGCCATCCGATCGTACCCGTGAACGAGAGCGATGCAGCTATAGGCCCCGTCGCGTCCGCACCGTACGGCAGCGCGAGCGTACTTCCGATCTCGTGGGCCTATATCGCGATGCTGGGGACGCCCGGGTTAATGCGAGCCACGGAGGTGGCCGTTCTCAATGCCAACTATATGGCTGAGTCACTTCGGTCACATTACGACATCCTGTTCGCCGGCGCTAATGGCCGCGTCGCGCACGAATTCATCCTCGACCTACGCTACCTCAGAAAGGAAACCGTCCTGACAGAAGTGGACGTCGCCAAGCGCCTGATGGATTATGGTTTTCATGCGCCGACCATGTCCTGGCCGGTCGTGGGCACGATGATGATCGAACCGACCGAGAGCGAATCGAAGGCCGAGATCGACCGCTTCTGCGATGCGATGATCCTGATTCGATCGGAGATTCTGGAGGTGGAACTCGGACTCGCAGATGGAGCGGACAGCGTTATCGCCAACGCCCCGCACACGGCTGCCATGGTGAGCGCGAATGAGTGGTCGAAGCCGTATACCCGCGAGCAGGCCGCCTATCCCGCTCCGTGGCTGCGCGATCATAAATTCTGGCCCACTGTGCGCCGGGTAAACGACGCGGCCGGCGATCGGAATCTTATTTGCGCCCGTCAACCCATCGAAGCGTACGCCGAACCTCCGGGCACGGAGTAAGTCGAACCGTGACACCGACGAGCGTCTGCTGCCCGGGGCGAGGTCACACGAGCCTGTACATCTTGCCCGTCAGCGGACGATCGAGGAACGTTTCCATGCGCCGGGAGCACTCCGCCACCTTTAAGAGGTCAACTCCCGTCTCTATCCCCATCTCGTCGAGCATGTAGACTACGTCTTCGGTGGCGATATTGCCCGTCGCTCCCTCGATAAACGGGCATCCCCCGAGCCCACCGAACGAGGTGTCGAACCGGTCTATGCCCGTCTCCATTCCGGCGACAACATTGGCCAGACCGAGGCCGCGTGTATCATGGAGATGAAGCACGATGGGCACTCCTCCGGCGATCTCCTGAATGGCGGACACCCGCTCCCGGATCATCACCGGGTTCGCCATTCCCGTCGAATCGGCGAGCGAAATCGACTCGACTTCGAGAGCCGCGAACCGCTCCACGAGTCGTAGAACAAGATCCAGATCCGTATCGCCCGGACTCGCATAGCCGAAGACCGTCTGCAGGCCGAGTTGTGCCTCCATGCCGTGCTTTCGCGCCAGCGCGATCATCATCACGGCCCTCGACGCGCCTTCATCGACCGACATTCCAGCATTCTCCCGACCGTGAATCTCATTCGTTGCGATCGAGATGTCGATCTGTGTCAACCCGGTTGCGGCAGCCCGCTCGACTCCCCGTTCGTTCAACGCCAGTCCGGATAGCGTGTATGCCCCCGAATTCCTTAGTGACGTAATAACGTTTTCGGCATCCGCCATCTGCGGGACGCGCTCCGGATGTACGAATGAAACCGCCTGAATCCTCTGAAGTCCAGCCGCTGCGAGGTCTCCTATAAGCTCGAGTTTGAACGTCGTAGGAATGAATTTCGGCTCGAACTGAAAGCCGTCGCGAGGACCTACTTCACCAATCTGAACCCGATCTGGATACTTCATGCATACTGGTTGTTTTTCTGTCCGGACGGATTTCCGGATTCCGTCTGACCTTGCTCCGTTTCCCTTCTTTTACGATACGAAGCGTACCGTAACTTACGCTACCGCGCGGAGTAACCTCGATCGGAGGTATCAACCGGCCCATATCCACCTGCATGAGTGTGACTCGAACGGTCCCCAATGCGATTAATCAGTCGGAGTCAACGTTGAACAAGATCGCCGTCTGCACCCTTCTGTCTTTCGTCGCCGTCGCGAACGCGTTCGCGCAAGAGCCCACAATTTCGAAGGAGCCGCTGAGCGAGCGTCGCGTCTCGTATACTATGAATGTGACGCTGAATCCGGAGACGAAGACCGTAACGGGCACGGAGCGACTCACCTGGAGAAATCCCGACAGCGTGCCTGTCGGTGAACTGCAGTTTCACCTCTATCTCAACGCCTTCAAGAACGAACGATCGACGTTCATGAAAGAAAGCGGAGGAGCACATCGAGGCTTCACAGCTGGAGATGAGGACCCATGGGGAGGCGTGCAGATCACAAGAATGCAGATCGTTCCGGACATCGACGCCGATTTGACACCGGCCATCCCCTCCCCAGGAGCTACCGACCTGACCGACCGGATCAGATTTATCCAGCCTGACGACGGCAATCAGGATGACGAGACGGTGATTTCTGTCATGCTCCCTCGGCCGGTTCAGCCGGGCGAAACGATTACCCTGGATATCGATTTCGAATCCCGCATGCCGGAAATCGTAGCCCGAACGGGCTGGAAGATGGGAGAGTCCGGGGAACCCTTCTTCATGGTAGCCCAGTGGTTTCCCAAGATCGGCGTGTACGAGATCCCGGGCCAGCGCTACGTCCCCGAGGACGCCGAGAGGGGCCGGTGGAATACCCATCAGTTTCACGCCAACAGCGAATTCTACGCCGACTTCGGTACCTACGACGTGACGATCACAACGCCCGAATCCTTTGTGGTCGGAGCGTCAGGGAGAATCCAGGATGAAGTCATCGAAGGCGGATACCGAACCGTACGCTACCTGGCCAACGACGTCCACGATTTTGCCTGGACGGCGAGCCCCGATTTCCTGGTCTACGAGGATACGTGGAGGCATGTGAGCATCAGGCTCCTTCTCCAGCCCGTCCACGAGGGCCAGGCCCAACGCCACTTCAACGCGGCGAAAACCGCACTTGAGAGGTTCGACGAGTGGGTCGGCGAGTACCCGTACACGACGCTCACCCTCGTCGACGGTCTCGGTGGTTCTAACGGCATGGAGTACCCGACGCTCATCACCTGCGGCACTTACTACAAGCTGCCCGAATGGCTCAGGGGTCTTGAACTCGTCACCATTCACGAGTTCGGACACCAGTATTTCTACGGACTCCTTGCGAGCAACGAGTTCGAGGAGGCCTGGCTCGACGAGGGGATGAACTCCTATATCGAGACCCGGATCATGGACGATGCCTATGGGGTCGGGGCTGTAATCGACATCGCCGGCTTGCAGGTCAGCGACATTTCGCTCCAGCGCGTAGCCTACACGAAGAGCAAGGCATCGCGGGTCAGGATGGTCCAGAACTCCTGGGAGTATCCCTTCGGTGATTACGGCACGGCTTCGTATTCGAAGCCGTCGACCGTCATGCATACGCTCGAGCGGTATCTCGGCTGGGAGACGATGCGCCGCTTCCTACGCACGTATTACGAGCGCTGGCGATTCAGGCACCCCACGACGAGAGACCTGCAGGATGTCGCCGAAGACGTCTCCGGACAGGATCTGGACTGGTTCTTCGACCAGTTCGTCTACGGCACGGCGACAGTCGACTACGCGATCGATCCGCCGCTGCTCGTCAGCCCTCAGTCAGAAGAAGGCGATGAAGTCCAGTACCGTAACCGGGTTCGAATCGTCAGGAACGGCGACGGCATCTTCCCCCAGACTCTCCTCGTCAAGTTTGACGACGGAAGCGAAGAAGTCAGGGAGTGGGACGGCGAAGAAAAGTGGATCGAGTTCGAATTCCTGAAGCCGGCGCGGATGTCGGAGGCTTACATCGATCCCGACAACCGGATTCTCATCGATACCAACCGGCTCAATAACCGCCGCATACGGAATACGCTGGCCGACGGCAGCCTCGCGCGGATGGCTCAGCTCCGCCTTGCTTCGTTCGTCCATCAGCTACTCGTTCTGCTGTCCGGATTGCTCTAATTTCAATACGCACGATTCGCCGGCATTCGAACGCCGTTGCCGACACCTGAACTACCTCGAAGAATATTTAGATATGTCTCAGCCATTTTTCAAACACGGAATTGAGACCGCGCGGCGGCGGCCCGCGCTCGCCGGACTGCTCTACGGAATGAACCTGATCATCGGCCTCATACTCACGGTCCCGATCTACATCGCCCTGAGCTCGGTAACCGGAGCGAGCGGATTCGCCGCCAATCTGACGAATCAGTTCGACATCACGCTCTGGGCGGATATCATGGAAGATGCCGCGCCGGCGTTTCAGGCGCTCGTCGGACAGCTGATATGGATCCTGCCCGTCTACTTTCTGTGGAAGGTGGCCTCCTCGGTGGGAATCATCCACACGCTGGACACAAGTGGCGTGCGGTCTTTCTGGCACGGCGTCGGGGAGTACACCGGTAAAGCGGTCCTACTCGGCCTCGTGTTCCTCGTGCACCTCATCGTGCTCGGAGTAGGCATAGCGATAGCCGTGGTGGTCTTCGGAATGATCTGGCCGGGCGAAGCAGGGGTGTTCTGGATCTACTTCGTCTTTATGCCGGTGTCGTTCGTGCTCGGCGCTGCCGTAATCGACATGATGCACGACTACGCGCGGATGGAGCTGGTGATCGGCGAGCGGCCGGTCATGGAATCCTGGCTCTCGGGGATCCGGTGGCCTTTCCGGTATGGGGGCGCCGACACCCTCTACGTCGCGTGGTTCGTCCTTGCCGGCATCATCCTGGTGCTCCCGACGATTATCGATCTGAACATGGGCGGAATCTGGCTCGTCTTCCTCGTCCAGCAGATCGTCCTGTTTCTGCGCGCTACCGCGACCGTCGGCTGGTTCGGCAGCGAAGTGCTCTTCTACCAGACCGCGATGGCCGAGAAGGAGCCGGTGCTGGCGGACGTGGAGGTGGGCTTAACGAAATCCACTGTGGGATAACTTCAAAAAAAGATTGGGTAACATGTCGACAAACCTGTTGCCTATCTCAAAATTGTCATCATTCTCGACGCGTAAATTCAAGAATCGTGACTCCTTCTGAAGGTATTTCAGCACTCTGAAAATCTCCATCCCGTAACTAGGCGTATGATAAATGCATCCTCACCATTCAGGGATGTTTCATGAATCATACGCCACATCTCGATCCTATCCCTTTCATCACTCTGGCACGGTT
>JACZYK010000092.1 GCA_022571135.1 Bacteroidota bacterium | reverse complement strand
GACCCGACCCGTGATCCAGTAATACCCGTCCTTGTCCCGGCGGGCGCCATCTCCGGTGAAGTACTTCCCTTCGAATCGGGCAAAGTAAGTCTCGTGGAACCGATCGTGATCCCCGTAGACGGTTCGCATCAACCCCGGCCAGGGGAACTTGATGCAGAGGAGGCCGCTCACATCGTTGCCGGTCAGCTCCTCTCCCTGCTCGTTGACGAGGCAGGGCTGGATTCCGGGGAGCGGAAAGGTCGCGGACCCGGCCTTGAGCGGAGTGGCCCCCGGCAAGGGAGAGATCAGGATGCCCCCCGTCTCCGTCTGCCACCACGTATCGACGATCGGGCACCGGCTGTCGCCGACCTCTTCGTAATACCATCGCCAGGCTTCGGGATTGATCGGCTCGCCCACCGATCCGAGTATTTTCAGGGACGAGCGATCCGTACATTTTACAAATTTCGTGCCTTGCGCCATCAACGCCCGGATTGCCGTTGGAGCCGTATAGAACTGAGTGACCCGGTGTCGATCGACCACCTTCCAGAACCTCGAGGCATCGGGATAGGTCGGGATACCTTCGAAAAACACCTGTGTGGCGCCGTTGAGCAATGGGCCGTACGTGATGTAGGTGTGACCCGTAATCCACCCCACGTCCGCCGTACACCAGAAGACGTCCCCGTCGTGGTAATCGAAGATGTATTTGAAGGTCATGGCCGCGAAGACACAGTACCCTCCTGTCGTATGAACGACGCCCTTGGGCTTGCCTGTCGACCCGCTGGTGTACAGAATGAAGAGAGGATCCTCGGCGTCCATAGGCTCAATCGGACAGTCGTCGGTCACGGTCGCATCGTCTTCGTCGTACCAGTAATCCCTGCCGCGGAGCATCTCGACATCTCCGCAGGTGTGCCTGACAACGATTACGGTATTGACATCCGGGCACCGTTCGAGCGCCTTGTCCGAATTTTGCTTCAGCGAAACAAGCCGTCCGCCTCGAAGACCTTCGTCCGCGGTGACCAGCACGGTCGAGCTACCGTCGAGCATCCGATCGGCGAGCGAATCCGGCGAGAACCCTGCGAATACTACAGAATGCACCGCGCCAATTCGTGCGCAGGCGAGCATCGAGATGGTAGCTTCCGGAATCATGGGGAGATAGATCGTAACGCGATCTCCTTTCTTCACGCCATGTTTCTTCAGGACGTTGGCGAAGCGACAGACCCTCCGATGCAGTTCTCTGTACGAAATGTGCTCCGCATCGTCTTCCGGATTGTCGGGCTCGAATATCAGAGCCGTCTGATTTGACCGGGTTTCGAGATGACGATCGAGACAGTTATAGGCTGCGTTGGTCTTTCCGCCGATATACCACCTGATATGGACGTCGTTTGACGCGTACGAGACGTCCTTGACCTGTTCGAAGGGCTCGAACCAATCGATTCTCCCGGCCTGTTCCGCCCAGAATCCTTCCGGATTCTGAATCGACCGATCGTACATTTCCCTGTACTCCTCCATCGATTTTACATGAGCCCGAGCGCGTATAGATTCCGGGGCCTTGAATCGCGCTTCCATATTCTCATCCTCTCGATTAGAAGAATTATTCACTTTTCGCGGTGGTGCCCGCATCCGGATCGCCGGACGATCATGATGCCATTATTCTACATTATATCGGGCCGAATACTAGGGCCTCGTAAATATAGGAAGGATCTCCCTACACTATTGTAGGGCATATTATGATCTGTCCTGGGGGTCATCCGTATCATTCGCCGTGCGAAAACAGAACGTTGTCATGGACTTCAAATCAAGGCATGTTGTGATCACAGGCGCCGCAAATGGAATGGGGAGGCTCCTCACAGAGCGCTTTCTGAGCCTTGGTGCGACCGTCGCCGCGTGGGACATAGACAGGGAGGGATTGAGATCACTCGAGGAACAATCCGGTACCCGCCTTCTGACTTACGTTTGCGATGTTTCGGACCCGATAGCCATTCGGCGCACAGCAGATCAGGTTCTGAGGGACCTCGACCACGTGGATATTCTGGTCAATAACGCAGGAATCGTTTCCGGATCATACCTAACCGAATTAACCGATGAAGCGCTGACAAGGACGTTCGCCGTAAATACGCTTGCGCTTTTCAGGGTCACGAAGGCCTTTCTCCCATCCATGATCGAAAAGGGGGGAGGCCACGTAGTAACGATAGCTTCTGCCGCCGGTATCGTCGGTTCCCCCAGACTGTCCGATTACAGTGCATCCAAATTTGCCGCTGTCGGATTCGACGATTCGCTCCGTCTGGAGATGAAGAGACTCGGATACCCGATACGCACAACGCTGGTCTGTCCCTTCTTCGTCGGGACAGAGATGTTTTCGGGTGTGAAGTCTCGATTTACTTTCCTGCTGCCGGTCTTGCGTCCCGAGTACGTCGTCGAACGAACAATCAAAGCGATCTATCGCCGCAGGGCAAGGCTTGTTCTTCCATGGTTCGTGTATACCACGTTTCCGCTTCGGCTGCTGCCCGTGCGCACCTTCGATTGGCTCGTTACGTTTTTCGGCATAACGACAGCCATGGATACTTTTCAGGGAAAAATGAGCCGGAGGAACGACTCCGAGTGATTTTCGATGAAATCGCTCGATCAAACACCTCCACGCCTCTGGATAACGGCTTCGCGCACTCCCCACACCGCATTGGTAAGCAGAATCTCGTCTGCCTGGTACACGTCTTCGATCGTCACAGGCGTTTCCGTCGCTCCCGGCATCGTCCCGAGTAGACGGCGCCGCGCGAGACCGGGCAATAACCCCGCCGACACGGGAGGCGTTCGCCACTGGCCAAGGAGCCGGATGAAAACATTCGTTACGGTACCCTCTGTGATTTCCCCTCTTTCGTTGACGAGAAGGATTTCATCCAACCCGCGGCTCTCTGCTTCTCGGGCTGCCCTCCCGAAGGCCATCCGCCGGGTCGTCTTGAGACGCAGAAACGGATCTGAAGAGTGCACCCTGGCCGCCGCGACCCCGATCGTGAGGCAACTAGATGGCGGGGCAGGAAGCGGATGAACGGTGGCGTCGCATTTCCCGTCGACGCCCATCAGGAGTCTCACGCGAAAGCGCTCACCTTGAATGCATTGTTGGACTGCATCGTCCACCGCTCGTGAGACGTTGGAGCGATCGAATCGAAAATCCAATATGGCCGCTGTCTCTTCAAGCCGCTCAAGATGCTCGTCCAACAGGGCGATACCGTCGTCCCAACGCATGGTCTCGATGATCTTTGTTGCCTCTTCCGCCGCTTCTCCCCGCCCGGTCAAGAACCGGGTTTTCAACAGGCACTCTTCGTACTCCTCATGCGGTTCCGAATCCCATACGATGCCGCCACCTGAACCGAAAACGATGCGTCCTCCCGCGAGAGACAGGGATCGGATCGACACGCTGAAGGACGCGGTTTTGTCGGGAGCCATGTACCCGATCGCCCCACAGTACACCCCTCGAGGCCCGTTTTCCAACTCGTTAATACGCCCGATCGAGCGAATCTTGGGCGCACCGGTGATGGACCCACACGGAAACAGGGCCCTGAAAATGTCGGAATAACTGATGCCTTTTTTCAGGCGGCCCTCGACGGTCGAGGTCATCTGCAAGAGGGTCCGATATTTTTCGATATGAAAGAGCGAGGGCACCTTGACCGATCCCGGCTCGCATATCCTCGAGAGGTCATTTCGCACGAGGTCCACGATCATCAGATTTTCCGCCCGGCTCTTCTCGTCAACCTGCAGCCACCCGGAGAGGAATTCATCCTCTTTCGCCGTCTGTCCCCTTGGCGCGGTGCCCTTCATCGGACGAGTCCAGATGCGTTCTCCCGCGCGAGAAAAGAAACACTCGGGGGAAGCGGAAAGGAGCTGGACATCGCCCAACTGAATAAATGCGGCGTAGGAAACGGGCTGACTGCCACGCATGGACGCGTAGAGTTCGAAAGCATTCCTCTTGGATTCACCCTCGAAACGCATGGTGTAGTTCACCTGGTAGACATCCCCCTCACGGATCAGCGCTTTGACCGTCGAAATGCACGCCAGATAGTTTTCTCGGGCCACCGTCGGCGACATGGCCGCGCCTGCGGAGTTGTCACCGCTCGGGCCGAACGCTTCGACCAACTCATCCGATGTAACCCGAAGCGGCGCGCCGTACACGCCGAACCACAGAATCGGGTAGCCAATTTGATCCGCCCAGTCGGTACTTGCCGGCTCCTCAAATCTACCGGTCGTGAACGCGTACCCGCATTCGTAAGCGAGATAGCCCGCTACGTAGTATCCATCCGAAATCCACGCATCCAGCTCGGCGAACATCCCTGGTACGTCACATGGCCTGGCACACGACAGAATGCGCCTCGGGGATGAAAACAACATCCCGGATTCCCGCTCGGAAGTCTCGTCCGAGCTATCCAGCAGCACGGATCCGGGTTGGCTCAGAATGCGGACAATATCTGGCATCGTGCCACTGCGAGCTACCGGGTTCTCTGCCCGTTTGAAAGAGTCCTCCCGCTTTGGCGCTGGGAGTGTCAAGTCTGTTCCTAGAAATCGTCGCCCAGAGCAAAGACGGGCCTTCGTTTCATCCACTGGCCCCGTGTAAAATCAGGAAAAGACTGAGGTGCTCCTCCAGCCGCGACCGAGACCTCCGAGAGAGGCGATATAACACTCCACGTAGCGGCATCATACGCGTCCAGCGGCGTAGGAACGCCTCGTTTCACCGATTCCACGAAGGCATGATCGACAAAGAAATCCATCCCTCCGTGGCCGGCGCCTTCGGCTTTCGGACCGTGCTTTTTCCACAGCGGGTGATCGAATTTGTCCAGATATGGCTGCGCCGGCTCCCAGCGATGTGCCGGACTCTGTCCTTCTATGTACAGCGATTGGTTCACGTCCATCCAGATTCCTCTCGTTCCCTGCACCCGGAAACCCAGCGAATAGGGCCTGGGCAGATTGGTATCATGGCTCACGATGATCGACTCCCCGTTCTGGGTCCGGATCACTGTCGTAACGACGTCGCCCAGCTTGAATTCCACCGATGCGTTGGGATGATCATCGCCGGCCGTGTCCACGATATAATTATGGAGTCCTCGCGCCTTCGTAGATGTCGAGGTGAGCGATACGAATCGATTGCCCCGATTGATGTTCAGGTAGTTTGCTGCCGGGCCTGCTCCGTGCGTCGGATACAAATCGCCGTTTCGGTGGACAGAGTGCCACGTACGCCATTTGGCCTCGGAGAACGCCTTCTCGCCGAACTCTACGCCGGCACCGCCCCCTGGCGCTCCACTATTGAACTTTACCCCCCGGAGATCGTGCTGATAGCCGCACTCGAGATGGATCAGCTCGCCGAACAGGCCCTTTCGCACCATGTTGAGCACGGCGATTACGTCGCGGCGATAACAGACGTTTTCCATGATCATACAGGGGTTGCCTGTGGCCTCATAGGTTTCCACCAGATCCCAACACTCCTCGATCGTATTGGCTGCCGATACCTCGACGCCGGCATACTTGCCGGCCTTCATGGTAGCAACGGACATTTTCGTGTGCCATAGCCACGGAGTGGCAATGATTACGCCATCTATGTCGTCGCGCTCCAGCATTTTCTCGTAGGCAAACTCACTGCCGGTAAAAACAGGCGTTTTCGGAGCTCCGGCATCCGAAATCAACTTCTCCGCCTTCGCGAGGGCATCCGGATCGATGTCGCAGATGGCCGTTATGCGGGTGTCTTCGCGTTGAAGGATGAGTCGAAGATGACTGCGACCTCTGCCTCCTACTCCTATAAATCCCATGCGGGCTATACGGTCATCGCGGCCGCTCAGAACCGAGGCCACTTTCATCTGCTTCGAGAGGACTTCCTTTCCAGTCACCGAGGCGCCGACGCCGGCCAGGGCGCCCGCCTTTATAAATTTCCTTCTGTCCATGTGATCCGTGAGTTGCTTTGCCGCACGTGGGGCAGATGATTGAATTGCCAGGCAAGTAAGGAGGCGCCTTCGCCAATGTCAAGCTGATCTTCGGCGGAATGATCCACGGTGTTATCCTCGTTCGGAATTCCTACTTTGGCGGCGCAAATTTGCTCTCGTCCTCTTCGCAGACCCATGCGGCTATCGACTCTCGACTGGATCATCATGGGAGCGTTTTTCACGTTCTCGCTCGGTATCGGTCTGTCCGTTTCCCGAAGCTCCGGAAGAAGCTTCAGATCGTTCTTCCTGGGAGGCCGTTCGATGCCATGGTGGTTGTTGGGCATCTCCATGGTGGCAACGACGTTTTCGACCGACACGCCGAATCTGGTCACCGACCTCGTCCGTGGTAGCGGAGTGTTTGGGAACTGGGCCTGGTGGGCGTTTCTGCTGACGGGAATGCTGACCGTATTTCTGTATGCCAAGCTGTGGCGACGATCGGGCGTTTTGACCGACGTGGAGTTTTATGAACTGAGGTATTCAGGCAAGACGGCATCCTTCCTCAGGGGCTTTCGCGCGGTCTACCTCGGCATCCTGTTCAACATCATCATCATGGCCTCGGTTACTCTTGCGGCCATCAAAATCGGAGCCGTGATGATGGGATGGACGCCCGTGCGGACAGTCGTCGTCGCGGCAACGATTACGATGATCTACAGTGCCCTCGGAGGTCTTCGCGGAGTCGTTCTGACAGATCTGGTTCAGTTTGCACTCGCGATGATCGGATCCATCTGGGCGACGGTATACATTCTGAATCTACCCGAAATCGGAGGTCTCAGCTCGCTCCTGGAACATGAAAATGTGCGGGGATCCCTGAATTTTCTGCCCTCTTTCGATACGGCGTCCATGGATACCATTGTAGCGGTTTTCATCATTCCCATTGCCGTCCAATGGTGGGCCGCATACTATCCGGGAGCAGAACCCGGTGGAGGCGGGTACATCGTCCAGCGGATGCTTTCGGCAAAGAGTGAAAAACACGCAGTCGGAGCCACCCTCCTGTTCAACGGACTTCACTACGCGCTTCGACCCTGGCCCTGGATTCTGATCGCACTGGCGTCGCTTATCGTCTTTCCGGATCTCGCCTCTCTCGCGGAGCGATTTCCGGCAGTTCCGGACAGTCAGGTTCGAAACGATCTGGCCTACCCGGCTATGATGACCTTTCTGCCAAGCGGTCTGCTCGGTCTCGTAGTGACCTCGCTGGCTGCAGCGTACATGTCCACGATGTCTACCCAGGTGAACTGGGGATCTTCGATAATCGTCAACGACCTGTATCACCGTTTCATTCGAGTGGATGCTACCGAACGTCAACAGGTCTGGGCCGGCCGTGTCGCGACGGTCATCCTAATGGTAGTGGCATGCATGCTCGCGCTTGTTCTCGAAAACGCACTCCAGGTGTTCAATATCCTTCTGCAGATCGGTGCCGGAACCGGGCTCTTGTTCATTCTTCGATGGTTCTGGTGGCGCGTCAATGCCGCCTCGGAACTGACTGCGATGATCGTCTCGTTTCTTATAGCGGTCATTATCACTGTCGGGCACGGTTTCGGGATGGAATCGTGGCAACAGTTGCTCCTGGGCGTCGGCATCACGACGTTCTGCTGGATCGGAGTGGCGTTCGTTACGTCTCCGACAGATCCGGACGTCCTGCGCTCCTTCTACAAGAAAATCAAGCCGGGAGGCCGGGGATGGGCTCCGGTCGCGGCCGGGCTGGATGAAGATGACGGTGGAGCCGGCTCTGATCTGCCCACCGGACTTCTTGCTGCGTTCTGTGGATCCATCGGAATTTACAGCCTTCTGTTTTCCACCGGCTATTTTCTCTACGGCAAGACAGCCATCGCGCTGATCATGGCCGTGATCGCCGTGGTTTCGCTGACAGCAGTCGGGCTGCTCTGGTCAAAACTCAGGTTCGAGTAAAAGCGAACGCTGATCGATCCCGAGTACAAATGTGCCGGGTCCGGTGCGATCCGGAAAGAAAAATGCCTGCCGCAGCCTGGCCGGATATGCCCTCCCGTACTCGGCCAGCCAGCGCCGCAGGAAACGATCTTCATCGCCGCTGCGAACGAGCGCCCACACGGCGCCACCGAAACCCGCACCGAATGAAGATGCGGCGAGCGCACCGTTTGAAACGGCGCTCCTGACCAGAAATCGTGTCTCCGGCACCTGATTCTGGAGCAGCTCGTCGGCCATCCTCTGTGATTCGGCGACGGATTTTCCGAATCCTTCCCAGTCTTCTCTGGCGATCGCATCGATGGCCGTAGGAACAACCCACTGATTTTCGCGAACGAACTGGCTCACGCGACGAATGAGCGCATCCCTCTGCGCCAAGTCAACTACGCGTTCGCTGATTATCTCCATGATTCGATCCGCGGAGAATGCATCGGATGCGGTCATCTCACCCATCGTCTGAACCCGTGTGTCCGTCGCTCTACGCCAGACGTTCGTGACCTCTTCCGCCGACCGAACGGCCCGGTTGTAATTACTCAGAGCGCCTTTCGTCTTCTGCGCCCGAACCCCGCTGGCCCCTATAACGAACAGAACGTCCCGGGGAACGCGGATCTTACCCAACCTGCGAAGCGGGCGATACGCGTAGTGCCCGAACACGCCCTGAGAGGAGAACAGAATCGCAGCGTGGTCCTGGCTTCCGCCTTTCGTTCCGACGCCTGCATCACGTGCGAGTCCCCTGTAGGCACTTCCATTTTCCACACTCGCGAGGTACATGGCCACATCCGCACCGCTCGTGAGGTGCTTCCTGAAAGGCTCCGATCTGTACACTCCCGCAACCGAGACGATACCGAGCCATATCGTAATTACGAAAGCGCTGGAGCTGCTCATTCCGGAGGCTCGCGGAATATCGCTGCTGAACGCCATGTGCACGCCGCACGTCGGAACACCAAAATTGTCGACAATCCGGCGAACGACGGTGGTTGGATAGGTCGTCCAGGAAGAAAGGGAGACTTCCCGGTCCTGATAGGGCAGAAAGACGCTGTAATCGGAGGCAACGTCGTGAAGTCGTACACCGGGCTCGTCGGAAGCGACAGCGACG
>JACZYK010000091.1:7456-8981 GCA_022571135.1 Bacteroidota bacterium | reverse complement strand
CTGGCCATGGTGAGTATGTAAGTCTGTGTCAAATGAATTCCTTGATTGAACGATTCGTCGCCTTACCCAATATAACGGCATTTTCCGATATCCGGGCATATCCGACGGGCGCTAATAAAAATGCCTATCCTCAGGAGAGGCTGGATAGATTGAGGCATGCGCGTCAGGCCTTTGCGTTGACGGCTGTCTCGAGCGCACTCTTATAGTTGGCCGCTTTATTCTTGTGAATGATGTGTTTGCAGACCATGCGGTCCAGATATGCTTTAACGTCATTCAGAAGAGTAACGGCTTCGCCATGATCATCCATGTTCTCCAAATTCTTGATCATCGTGCGCATCCGGCTGCGGTGGTACCGGTTCTGGGCGCGGCGACGCTCATTCTGACGAACCCTTTTGACGGCCGATTTATGCTGCGGCATTTCCTTCTGTCCAGGATTTAATGTCTGTACATACGTAAATATTCTAGCCAAGAAATATACCGATATCTCGTCGGTAAAGTCAATCTAAGATTCATCACGGAACCCGATGAAATACGGGATCGTTGTGCGAGAACCCGCGCAGATAATCATGTGACGGACGAATGTTCTCGCTTCTATCGGAATTCACGCACAATCTCGGCAATTTCATCACGCTCATCGTGATGGATGACGACGGACTGGAGCAGCCGCGTCACTATCGAGTCAGTCCGGCCCGAATCCTGGGAATTCTCGGAGGTAGTGTTCTCGGTCTGACGATTATTATTATTTCCGTTTTGCTGTTTACGCCGCTTCGAACCATTCTCCCGGGTTACGGAACCATCGAGATGCGTCGGGATGCGAGACTCAACGAGCTTCGCCTGCAGGCGATGACGGACTCCCTGGCTCTGCAGGAAGCGTACGTGAACCAGCTCAGGGACCTCATTCTGGGCGTCGTCGACACCACGTCCACATCCCGCTCCCGTCCCCCCGAGCCGCTGTTCGCCGTTCAGGGGGACCCGGTCGATCTGGCTTCGGAACCCACTTCGACGAACTGGACCGATCATCGGCAGCCGGCCATGCCGGTCGAGCGCCTGGTCGTCGGTGGCGGAGAGCAGACGATGCTGACCTCGATTGAGGCTCGTTATCTGGCTGGGATTCAATTTCCCGTGATGACCCCCGTGACCGGCCTGGTGACGCGAGGATTCGATGCGCGGACGGGTCATTATGCCATCGATATTGCCGTCGAAGTAGGCAGTGTCATCAGAGCGATAGCCGATGGCTATGTGATTCTGGCCGACTGGACGCACGACGGTGGGCAGGTGTTGGCGATACAGCATGCCGACGGATACATCTCGATCTACAAACACAACAGTCGTCTGATGAAAAGGGTCGGCGATCGTGTGCGGGTTCGTCCGGGCGAGCGCATTCCGGTGGATGGGAAGGTGGTAGACGGTTTCTCCGCGGTGGACGAGTCGATTGTGACGGGCGAGGCGCTGCCCGTGGAGAAGGCGCCGGGTGCCGAGACGATCGGCGGTTCGGTGAACAAGGCGGGTTCGCTCCTGATTGAAG
>JACZYK010000091.1:0-7446 GCA_022571135.1 Bacteroidota bacterium | reverse complement strand
CGTCGCGCTCAGTGGAAATTCGGGTGAGATCACGACGGGACCACACGTGCATTTCGAATTATGGCACAACGGTCTGGCACAGGATCCGAAGTATTATGTCATTGGTATATAGAGAATACTATAAGACTTTAAATCATGAACACTCGCGATATGGCAAAGCAAATTCAACCGGCAAACCCGGTTCAGATTAACCTGATCGGAGAAGGTACCGAGGTGGAAGGGACGCTACGTGCGAAAGACGATATTCGGATAAGTGGCCGAATCAAGGGTTCACTGCATGTCGAAGGTAAGGCGATCATCGCTGCCGAAGGGGTGATAGAGGGCGACCTTCGTGCCGCTGACGCAGATATCGCGGGTACCGTAGTTGGCGAAATCGTCGTCAAAGGCCGTCTTCTTCTCAAGGCATCGGCTAAGGTTGACGGCACGATCCGCACCACCCGTCTCGTGGTCGAGGAAGGTGCTTCTTTCGACGGACACTGTGAGATGGGGCAGCTCGAAAAATCGCGCATGAAGGCACTCGGAAACGGTACGCCCGTCTCGAAATCTGCTCCCAGCCTCCAGGCGCAAGGTGTCGACGAATAAAGCACCGACGAACGAGGACGGAAACTGGCAGTCGGATCTCCGTCGATCGTCCTCTTTTCTGGGTCTCGGCTTTCAGCTTGCCGGGTCCATGCTGTTCTACGTTATGGTAGGCTATCTGCTCGATAGATGGCTCGATACCGAACCCTGGCTACTACTTGTCGGAGCCGCTGTAGGGATGATCGCATTTTTTTTCCTGATCTTTCGCCTGATCAAAAGATTGTCGGAACCTCGCAACCGGTCGCCGATGGAAGGCACCCAGGAATCCCGCGCCGTGGAGTAGTCCATTCACGAATGAAATATTCACCGGGATACAGCGGCCGTTCATTCATTATTCATCGCATATCAAAAGCTGTATTTTGAATTCTGCGTAGTTTATCAGGCCGCCAAAAGAGTGGCGAAAAACGGACGGACAACACGCTTTTTCAGTGTAGAGCCGCATGGTGGACGGTTTTTGGTTCAGTGCTATGCTTGGCGCCGGAATCGGGGGGATGTATGGGCTTTCGGCCTATTTCATGTCCCGATCAGCCCTGCACAAATCCAACCGCGCCTTTATGGTTCTCGTTCTGGGAGGTATGTCCGCCCGTCTTTTTTTGACGCTTATCGTCATCGCGATCATTCTCGTGGTGGCGCCGATCGACAAGACGGTCTTCGTGACCGCGTTTTTCGCGCTGTTTTTGGTCGGGCTCGTGCTCGAGATCACCATACTGCATCACCGGCAATCAGGCACGGCTAAACGAACGGACTGACGACCTTGTCAGGGGCCGATCGTTCGAAAACACTCAGAACATTCTGGCAATGACATGACGCCCCGGAAGCTACATCTTCTGGTTCTACTTGCTCTGGCGATGATCTCGGCCGGCCCGGGACGTGTTGGGGCGACGGTCATGAGTCCGTGGTATCAGGACGAGGCTCGTGCCGTCGAACACGAAGAGTCGGGGAGCTTGGAGGCCGGTCAGGTGTCGTCAGAGCCAGGGCAGGAAGCCGGAGAGCACGCTCCGGTGGAGAAGCTCGATCCGGTACATCACGGTATCGACTCAAATTATCTGGACTTCGAGCCTTTCGGGAAACTGCAGCTCCCGCGGATATTTTTCGTCAGAAGAGCAGATGGCTCGATGGGACTGGACATGTATAGATCCACGCTTATAGCGATGGAAGATGGATACACGCCCGATATGGAAGAAGGTGCTCACGGCGCCTATCTAGACGCGGAGATGGTTCCGCCGCTGAATCGCGAGGTCATCATCGATTTCTCGATCACCAAACATCTTGTTTTTGCATGGATCAGCATGCTGATCATGTTGCTCGTTTTTATCGGTCTGGCCAACAGGTATAAGAGGGGCATAGGCAGGGAGACCGAACCGAAGGGGATCCTGCAGAATATGATGGAGTCGCTCATCCTGTTCGTCCGCGACGAAATCGCTCGGCCGAATCTGGGGGCGAAGACCGATAAATACCTTCCCTATCTGCTGACCGCCTTCTTTTTCATCCTGACCTGTAATCTGCTCGGGCTCTTCCCGTATTCCGCCACGGCGACATCGAACATCATGATTACCGGAGTTCTAGCCTCCTTCACGTTCGTGCTCACTCAGTCTGGTGGAACGAAAGAATACTGGAAACACATTTTCTGGCCACCCGGCGTCCCGGTGATGGTAAAACCCATTCTGATTCCGGTGGAGATTCTGGGGCTATTTACGAGGCCGTTCGCGCTGGCCATTCGACTCTTTGCGAATATGACGGCCGGCCATCTGGTCATTCTCAGTCTCATCGGGCTTATTTTCACGTTCGGAGATCTCTTCGGATCGATCGGCGGATACGGCGTCGCGCCCATTAGCGTGGCATTTTCGCTTTTTATCTATCTGTTGGAACTCCTTGTAGCACTCATTCAGGCATACGTCTTCACGATGCTTTCGGCGCTGTTTATTGGAATGGCGGTGAAAGAGCATCAACACGAACAAGTTGACCCTGTAAGCAATCACTAATAGACAAAAGTAACTCCTATGGAACCCACAGCATTAGCTTACCTCGGTGCAGGCATTGGTGCAGGACTTGTCGCGATCGGCGCCGGACTTGGTATAGGTCTTCTTGCCGGCCCGGCTATGGAAGGCTCGGCTCGTCAGCCCGAACACTCCGGAGAAATCCGGACAACGATGATTATCGCGGCAGCCCTCATCGAAGGTGTTGCCCTGTTTGGTCTGGTTATCTGCATCATTCTCGCGATCAAGTAGGAATTCATGACCATGGTGATAGCAGCCGGTCTTCTCGAGCCGAACGTTGGCCTGATCGTCTGGATTTCAATCACGTTTCTGGCTCTCCTGCTTCTCCTTCGCAGATTTGCCTGGGGTCCGATTACCAGCGCGCTTTCGGCGCGCGAGGCTGGGATCAAGGAATCGTTGGAGCAGGCGGAACGGGCACTGAGCGAGGCAAAGGAGATTCAGGTAGAAAACACCCGTGCCCGCCGAGAGGCCGGGGCCAGCGCACAACGCGTACTCAGGGAGGCGCGTGACGGCGCCGAACGTCTTCGAAGCGTCGAGATCGACAAGACGAAGGACAAGATTCTGCACATGCAGGAAATGGCCCGCCAGGAAATCGAACGTGAGAAGGATTCCGCACTCGATTCGCTTCGTATGGAAGTGGCCGATCTGGCCATCACTGCGGCTGAGAAGATTCTGAAAGAGAGTCTGGACAAGGGACGCCAGCAGAAAATCGTAGCTGATTTTCTCGGTGATCTGTCGAAAAACTGAGCCGGTTGCCAGAATTGGGCCGCTGATCGTAGCGGCCACTAACTTAAGTCCGATATCAATGAGCGATAGCACGATTGCCCGAAGATATGCACGGGCCCTGATCGAGGAAGCGGAACGACACGGCACGACGGAGACCGTGGATGCGGACGTGTTGTTGATTCGCGAGAGCCTGAAGACCTCCCGCGAACTCGTCCTCTTTTTCGAGAGCCCTGTGATATCCAGGTCGCGAAAAGCGGCCGTTGTCGGATCGTTGTTTGAAGAACGCGTCCATTCGTTGACGCTACGGTTTCTTCGCATGCTCGTCGAAAAACGGAGAGAGCAGCTTTTGCCGGACGTCGTTCGGGCCTATGGGTCCATCCGGGACGAGCAACTCGGGATCGTGCAGGTTGTTGCGCGCATCGCTCAACCCATGGACGAGTCCGAGGAGAAAGCCCTGACGGCCACTATAGAGAAGATGACCCAAAAAAGAGTTCACCTGGACGTTCAACTGGATTCGTCGCTCGTGGGCGGACTGGTGGTCCGAGTTGGCGACACCGTCTATGATGGCAGTGTGGCGAACAAACTGCATCTAGTACGTAACCGGCTCGGCGCTGGATCGTATCTGGCCAAATAGGGCCTTAGAATGATACCAGGCTGGTTCCCGGCTGTAACTGAGACAATCTGAACATTAAGAAATACGATGACTACGGCAATTCGACCGGATGAAGTCACAGCGGTTCTCAAACGCGAACTTGGTGGATTTGAGGCCGGCACCGACATTTACGAAGTGGGGACGGTGCTCCAGGTAGGAGACGGTATCGCGCGTATCTATGGACTTTCCAATGTTCAGGCCGGTGAGCTGATCGAGATCCCCTCGAGCGGCGTAACGGGTATGGTCCTGAACCTTGAAGAGGACAGCGTAGGCGTCGTGCTCTTTGGCGAAGTCGATCGGGTCAGGGAGGGCGACGAAGTCAGGCGCACCAATCGCATCGCCTCGATCGACGTCGCGGAGGAAATGCTCGGACGCGTGATCGATCCACTCGGCAATCCGATCGACGGCCAGGGACCGATCGGCGGGGAAAAGTTTTCGATGCCGCTGGAACGAAAGGCACCCTCGGTCATCTTCCGGGAGCCGGTTTCGGAGCCCATTCAGACCGGTATCAAGGCGATAGACTCGATGATTCCGATTGGCCGCGGCCAACGGGAATTGGTGATAGGCGACCGCCAGACCGGCAAAACGGCTCTTCTGATCGATGCCATCATCAACCAGAAGTCTACGCACGATACCGAAAAGCCGGTATTCTGTATCTATGTGGCCGTGGGGCAGAAGAACTCGACGGTCGCCCAGGTTCGGCGTACATTGCAACAGCACGGTGCGATGGACTACACGGTCATCGTAAACGCCCCGGCATCGACACCGGCGCCACTTCAGTATATTGCGCCGTTCGCCGGAGCTTGTATTGGCGAGTATTTCAGGGATACAGGACGTCACGCGCTGGTCATCTATGACGACCTGTCCAAGCAGGCTGTCTCGTATCGCCAGGTATCGCTGTTGCTCAGGCGCCCGCCCGGCCGCGAGGCCTATCCCGGCGACATCTTCTACCTTCACTCGCGCCTTCTCGAGCGAGCGGCCAAAATTATATCGAGTGATGCCGTTGCACAGAAAATGAACGACATTCCCGACTCGCTGAAGGGGAAAATAAAAGGAGGAGGATCTCTGACGGCGCTGCCGGTCATCGAGACGCAGGCCGGCGACGTATCGGCCTACATCCCGACCAACGTGATTTCGATCACCGACGGTCAGATTTATCTCGAACCCGCTCTGTTCAACGCCGGAGTCCGCCCGGCAGTCAACGTCGGTATCTCGGTCAGTCGTGTGGGCGGCAACGCGCAGATCAAGGCGATGAAAAAGGTCGCCGGAACGCTTCGCATCGACCTCGCGCAGTATCGCGAGCTGGAGGCGTTTTCGAAGTTTGGCTCCGATCTGGATCCGGTAACGCAGCGCCAACTGACCAGGGGAGAGCGACTGGTAGAGATTCTCAAGCAGGGACAGTACGAACCCGTGCCCGTCGAAGAGCAGGTGGCCATTATCCTGATTACTACGGGGGGACTGCTCGACTCTGTACCGATTGCTCGTGTGAAAGAGTTCGAGAAGGAGTTCATCGAGCGCATGACGCTTCGGCACGCAGATGCTATGCGCTCGATTCGCACGACCGGTGTCGCGAGTGACAAAGTCGTCGAACTGCTGACGAAAGAGGCAAAAGATCTGGCCGCTCTGTACACGGAGATAGAAAAGGAGGAAGTGTAACGGCTCTCGGCCGTAATTATACATGGCAAACCTTCGAGACATTCGGAATCGCATTTCCTCGGTCAAGAACACTCAGCAGGTGACGCGGGCCATGAAAATGGTGGCCGCCGCAAAGCTGCGTCGTGCTCAGGAACGCATCTTCCAGGCGCGACCCTATGCCTACCGAATCGGTAAAATAATCAGTCACCTCAAGAGTCACGTCGATCCAGATTCGCATCCCATGTTCGTGCTTCGGGAAGAGACAAACGCCGCCCTTCTCATCGTCGTGACCGCTGATCGTGGTCTGGCCGGAGCTTTCAACACGAACATTATCAAGCAGGCCCAGAAAACGATCGACGAGCGCTACGCGGAGCTTCAAGCGTCGGGGAATCTTTATCTCGTTTGCGTCGGCAAAAAAGCCCACAAGCACTTCGGAAGGCGCGGATATCAGCTCATAGGTGATTTCAGGGGTGTTTTTGACCATCTCTCCTACGAGACCGTGCTCAAAGTCGGGAAGATTGCTCAGGAGGGTTTTCTGAAAGGCCGGTGGGACGAAGTCATTGTCGTTTACAATGAGTTCAAGAATACGATTTCGCAGAACCGCATTGTCGAGCCGTATCTGCCGATTCCGCCCGAACAGTTCATGACGCCGGTAATGACCCAGGCGATCGACAACGAGGCCTCCTTCAAAGAGGGTGCTGCAGTCGATTATCTCTTCGAGCCCAACGCCTCGACAATCCTGAACGAACTCGTTCCAAGGTATCTCCGCGATAAGCTGTGGCGGATTCTACTGGAGTCGAATGCGGCCGAGCAAGGCGCGCGAATGGTCGCGATGGAAAGCGCTACGACCAACGCGGAAGAGATGCTAAACAACCTGCGCCTGAGATACAACCGGGCGCGTCAGGACGCAATCACCAATCAGCTTATCGAGATTACGAGCGGTGCCGACGCGCTGGCATCAGCCTGATCGTCCTCCCAGCACGATCGCTCAACTCAGCGGTTTGCGCCGTGAACCCTCGCCTTCATAGGAGGGGATATGTGAGGGAATAGTCCAGCCACCGACGTTCTATCGGTGAGAGGTTATCACATTGTAACCGGCGGACAATTGAGAAGTAGAAGCTGAACCGTTATACTCGTTCGTACCCCTCCATTCATTCCCGGCTGTTAGGCACCGCCATGTTCATGCGCTTCGTACAACTCAAGATTAAGCCTGACTCGGTCCTGGCTTTCGAGCGGTTCTACAACTTCAGATCTGCCCCGGCCCTGCTTGAGGTGGAGGGATGTCTTTTTGCCCACCTGATCCAGAGCGACAAGTCTGCAGCTGATTTCATTTCGTGTACCGTCCGGAGATCGCCGGAAGCCGCACAGAAATATGAATCCGGCGTCTACTACGATGAGTTGGTCGCAGAGCTGGATCCGTTTGTCCGGATACGGTCGTTCAAAGTGGATCCCAGACACTCGGAGGAATTCCGCCGCGTTTATAATGAAATCACCACTCCGCAAATTCTGCAAGTGCAAGGATGCCGTGCGGCTTTTTTGATCGAAAACGGAGACGAAAATGGGAGCGTTTCCGTCACCATATGGGACGGAAAGGACTACGCCGACTTCTATGAACGCTCAGGCAAGTTCGAAGAACTTTTCTCGATTCTTCGCCCCATGCTATCCTCCCTGTATCAGTGGAAAATGGCCCTCGAACCACGCGACCGGGCGCGAACCCATTCGAGCGACGATGTTTCGGTCGAAGGGTACCATACGCTGGCAGGAGTAGAGATCTGACAGCTCACGATGCACCAACCCGGACCCCCCAGAGCGCCCGGCAGTCAGTGCGTAGGATATACATGGTCGGTCGCATCGTAG
>JACZYK010000090.1 GCA_022571135.1 Bacteroidota bacterium | reverse complement strand
AGCAAAAGAACAAGTACTACTACACCAATCAATAATTTGGGCTTTTTACTTAGATTGGATTGTATTATTGAAGACTTGTTTTGAGCAGATTGGCCCGCCATGGAACGTAATGTTAAGGAAAAATATTTGTATTGTCAAACCTTTCTTGTTGTTATGGGGCTTAAACAAACTTAAAGTTCTTGGTTTATCCTATTGGTCCCCTACTTAAAGTAAATTGCACTAATAACAAATATTGGTTTATGAAAATCACCAAGGTTCCAGTTTGTAGATTTTATGAATGGTTAGACTTAGAAGTAACATCATTACTGGGATAGCTAGGAAGTAAAAGTAGGTTCCTTGGATATTTGTTAAAATTAAAATTGGATTTGATGAGTCAGATTTAGAGATTAGAAATTCTGGTATTGCGGCGGTTATGAACGTAAGGACAGATAAAAAAATTATCAAAAATATGTTCTGGATTCTCAAACGAAAAATGTTTCTTCGACGCAAATAGATAATACCGCTTCTCTCCCTGCTCTAACACTTCACCCGCTGCATTGCACAAGTTGATTGCTCGCGCTTCAGTAAGCGTTAGAGTTACCACTTGAAAGCCTTGTATCCCATACTTTTTGGTATGCTTCCCCTGCTGGTCGTAATAGTCGAAGCCTTTAATTTTTCGCTGAAAGCGTTTGTTTGTAGTTGTACTTCTATCCGCTTCCAAGAAAAAATTAGAGAGGTTTTTCCCTTCTTCTCGTCGTGTATCCTTGAGCGTAAAAAATGCGTCGGGTCGAACAGGATAGCGCACACGCTCCCCTTTCTCCATGACCGTCACGCTATCGTAAACATCCGTCTTGCCCGTCTCAAGCGGCTGCCCGGGTACTCACCGGCAGCGCCGGCTCCCGCATACCCCACGACAAAATCGATTCGGTCGCCCGGACCGGTCAACGAGAAGAGGCGGGTCTGGGCGTGAACCGCATCCACCGCCTGGAGTCCGATGTTGCTGGACTGATATCGTAGATTGGTCCGAGGGACGCCGGGATCGAACGTGCCGGTCGTCGCATGAAATCCGAGGACTCGTCCACTCTTCCTATTGTTCGTCCGCACGCTGTCAACGAGACCATACGGAATTAGATCGTACCGGGGACGTCCGGTATTCAGGTCCTCGAACGGGAGTCCGTCCAGACTGAGTCCCACGAGGTTCGGATCCAGACCGAACGGGCTGGGAGCGCCGGGCCAGCCCGGAGATCCGAAGGTGTGGGAAAAGAAACCCGGCGATGAGGCCAGGAGAGCCGGCAAGTCGAGTTCCGCTCGGTGTCGCGGTGAAGCGAACGACTCGGCTTCTCCCTGCACGTCTGAGAAAAATCCGGCGCTTCGACCCGACGTCACAAGGGAATCCCGTGCGACGGTCGTATCCGGCATCGCCGCCACCAGCGACGAATCCGACTGCTGGCCGGATGCCGGCCAACACGTGATGAGAAGCAGCGCCGGCGCTGAAAGAAGCCCCGCTAACCTCCTCCGGCGCCTACTCCGGAAACAGTCCAAACAATCGGCTTTCGATACGCCCAATGATTTCCCGCTGGTCGTCAGTGACATTGACAAAATCGAGTTCGTCTATATCGATGATGATTTTCGGACCCTCCTCGTAACGTTCAATCCAGTCTTCGTAGTGCTTGTTCAGTCGTTCCAGATACTCGATGCGAATGGTCGACTCGAAATCCCTGCCGCGAGCTTGAATATGCTTGACCAGGGTCGGAACGGTCGCCCTCAGATATACCAGCAGGTTCGGAGACTGAAGATAGGAGGTCATGATCTTGAACAGTTCCGTGTAGTTCTCGAAGTCCCGGGTGGACATCAGCCCCATCTCGTGGAGGTTGCGGGCAAAAATCTCCGCATCCTCGTAGATCGAACGGTCCTGGACCACACTGTGTGGGACTTCTTCAATCACTCTCTGGTGGCCGAAACGGCTGGAGAGAAAGAAGACCTGTAGGTTGAAGGACCATCGATGCATGTCCTCATAGAAATCCGATAGATACGGATTGTCGTCCACTCTCTCGAAATAGGCCTCCCACTTGAAATAATCCGAGAGGACGCGTGTGAGGGAGCTCTTGCCGGCTCCGATGTTGCCGGCGATGGCGACGTATTTCTTTCCGGTTGCGGGCACTGGTGATTTGGGATAAGTCCGCGTTTAGATCTGGAGTGACGATACGACCGGGATCCGTAATCGATAGTCGCCGCCGATCCGAGGATCGACAACCGTCTGTGTGTGCGCGAAAATACCAAACACCGACCGCAGATGCAGGAGTCAATTTGGAGAGGACACGGGTATCGGAAAATTATCTGGAAAAGCGGCTGATAAGGACGAGATCTCAGATGCAAATTCCATGGCCTGTTCAGGTACGGCCGGCTGCGAAATTCTAACGCCTTCTTAATGAGCCAGGCAATTGGCTATTTAGGAATCACGTATTTTTATCAGTCCGACGGTTTCGACAGCGTTCCTGCATTTTCGTTTTCTCAACGGTTTCGACAGCGTTCCCGCATTTTTGTCAGCTCAACGGTTTCGACCGCGCTCCCGAATTTTTGTCAGCTCACCGGTTTCGACCGGTACCCGACGGGGGTCGGTGGAAGCGGCAAGCATGGGTACCTTATAAACGGATATTTCATATGTCGTCTTCGAACCCAGCCAGGCGATCGACCTACGATCCGAAAGCGATCGAAGGAAAATGGTACAAGTACTGGGAGGAGAACAACCTCTTTCAGACCAGGCCCAACCCGGACAAGAAAGCCCACGTGATTGTGATGCCCCCGCCGAACGTTACCGGCAGGTTGCACATGGGACATGCTCTGCAGGATACCATCCAGGATGCCCTGACTCGGATCCGGCGTATGCAGGGCTATGAAGCACTCTGGCTTCCGGGAATGGATCACGCTGGGATCGCCACGCAGAACGTCGTCGAAAAGACGCTCATCGAGGAGGAAGGAAAAACCCGTCACGATCTCGGTCGAGAGGCCTTCATCGACAGGGTCTGGGATTGGAAAGAAAAATACGGCGACATCATTCTCAAACAAAAACGCCGGCTCGGGGATTCCTGCGATTGGTCGAAGGAACGCTTTACCATGGACGATGGATTTTCCCGTGCCGTCCAGGAGGTTTTCGTCCGGCTGTATGAAGAGGGGCTTGTCTACCGAGGTAGCTACCTGATCAACTGGTGCCCTGTCGATCAAACCGCTCTGTCCGACGAGGAGGTTGACAACATTGAGCGCGACGGGCACCTGTGGTACATCCGCTATCCGCTCTCGTCCGGAGACGGACATATCACTATTGCAACTACGCGCCCCGAGACCATGCTGGGAGATACCGCGGTTGCCGTCCATCCGGAAGACGAGCGGTATTCGGATCTGGTCGGACAGACGGTAAGACTTCCACTGACCGACCGGGAAATCCCGATCATTGCAGACGAGTACGTCAAGAGTGATTTCGGTGCCGGGGCGCTGAAGATTACGCCCGCCCACGACAAGAACGATTTTGATATCGGAGCGAAGCACGGCCTGGCTTCAATCAACATCATGAACCTCGACGGGACCCTCAATGAAGAGGGTTACGCCTACGCCGGGATGGATCGCTTCGAGGCCAGAAAAAAGATCGTAGCGGACCTGGAATCGGAGGGGTTGCTCGAAAAAATAGAGCCCTACAAGGGCACGGTTCCCATCTCGCACCGGTCCAAGGCCGTCATCGAGCCGCTGATCTCCAGGCAGTGGTTCGTGAAGATGAAACCCCTCGCCGAACCAGCCCTTGAGGTCGTGCGAAGCGGGGAGGTCAAATTCTATCCCAAGCGTTGGGAGAACGAATATTTCCGCTGGCTCGAGGACATTCGCGACTGGACGATTTCCCGGCAGCTATGGTGGGGACACAGGATACCGGTCTGGTACTATACGACTGACGAGGGGGAAGTAGACGAGACGCGGGAATTCGTGGTCTCGATCGAACAGCCGGAGTCGGGAATGGTGCAGGACGAGGACGTATTGGATACGTGGTTTTCGTCCTGGCTCTGGCCCTTCGCGACCCTGGGCTGGCCGGAGAAGACCGAAGATCTGGATTACTTCTATCCAGGGACTGTCCTGGTATCCGGATACGACATTCTGTTTTTCTGGATAGCCCGGATGATCATGGCCGGGCTGCATTTCATGGGAAAACCGCCCTATGCGGACATTTTTATCACCGGCATGATCAAGGACAAGCTCGGCCGGTGGATGTCGAAAAGCCTCGGAAATGGGATCGATCCGCTGGACATGACCGAGCAGTACGGAGCGGACGCCGTACGCTTCTGCCTGACCATACTGTGCGCCCAGGGACAGGATATAAAGCTCGATCCGACGAAGTTCGAGATGGGGCGCAACTTTGCGAACAAGATCTGGAATGCCTTCAACGTATTCGGGCAGTTCATGGAGGACGGACGGCAATACCGTCGCACTAGCTCATTTGCCGATCTGGACCTGGTCGAGCAGTGGATGCTCACGCGTCTCAACCAGAGTATTGTGAACATCAATGAAGACCTAGACCGATACCGGCTCAACGACGCTTTGACCAGGATTTACACTCTTTTCTGGGGAGACTACTGCGATTGGTATCTGGAGCTGATCAAGCCTCCGTTCGGGGAGGAGATGGATGAGGAGAAGATTGCTCTGGCCCTCGAGCTGTTCGAAAATATGCTGAAACTGCTGCATCCGTTCATGCCGTTCATCACGGAAGAACTCTGGTCGAAACTCAGACCGAGGCAGAAGGGAGAGGTCTGCATGATGGCCGACTGGCCGCTATCGAACCCCGATGAAGTGGACATCGAAGCCGGGAATGTGTTTTCGGTGATGCAGGAGATGATCTCCGGAATTCGAAACGTCAAGAGCAAGTACAACGTGCCGCCTGGCAAGAGCATTACGGCGACGCTCAGTATCGAGCACGATCAGGAAGATCTCCTGTCGGCGATGAGGGAGCACGATAACTACTTCGCCAAGCTTGCCAAGGTGACGGATCTCAAGGTTGAGACCGCCGCAACGAGGCCTCCGGCGAGCGCTTCCATCGTCGTTGGAAAAAATCAGGTTTTCGTTCCCCTTGCCGGTATGATCGATCTCGAGGTCGAAAGGGACCGACTAAGGAAAGAAATCGACCAGAAAGAGAAGTTTAGAGGCGCAGTAGAGCGGAAACTCCAGAACGAACAATTCGTCTCGAGGGCTCCGACGGAAGTGGTTGATCGGGAGCGGCAAAAAGAGATCGATATCTCACACGAGCTGGACCGCCTGAGAGCAAGTCTTGAAGAACTTGGGCCTGTTAACACTAGCTGAAAGAGTCCTGTAGCCGCATGTGAACGGGCCCCTGATGCGTATAACCGATCTCGCGCGGATCGTTGCTCGTCCCATGATGCCGCTGAGGGGGGAGACTTTTGAATTTTTTTTCGTACCCTTTTACGGATCGGACTACAATTTTTCAGGATACGCCCAATTTCCACCGTGGAGCGACGCAGCGACATACGCCCGGAACAGGCATTGGAGGACGCCTATCGTATTCCCTTGTTTGCCACGCTCTTATTCGTGGTTATGATGGTCGCGATTATCCTCCTGGGCCGGCACGTTTCCGCCTATTACGCCCCCGATATTCCGAATCACGGAGAAGAGCTTATAAGTGTGTCCTGAGGACTCCTCCCTTCATGTCCTTAGGTTCTGTTAACGCTACCTGAAGCCGTCCTGCCCGCGGCTATTTTTGTCCAGCAAGGCAGAAGACACACAGTGTAACAACGTTACACAAGCGTCTGATAACGCTGCTGGGTGAAAAAATAGATCCGGCCCTGCGGGTAGCGCCTGTAAACGGGCCACGCTGTGTTGATCGTCGTTCATTTGATTTCACCGAGATTCTCTCCTGCGCCTTGGTTCGCCCGTTCTCAGGCGGCTACAGGGCGCTTTCATCTAGCGTTAACAGGCCCCAATTATCCGGGCGGCGGAGGCTTTTACTCAGGTAAAATCGTTTACCTTTAGGCGTACTAGGCAACATCCACATTCATACGTCTCCGGTCATGTACTCGCGTCGACAGTTTTTCGGGGCGCTTGGCCGCCCCGCCGCGGCGACAATGGCAGTCGCCACCCTGGATCCCATATCTTTTCCGCGTCTGTTTGAGACGCTTTCATCCTTTTCTGGAACGCCGAGAGAAATCGCTCGCGACGAGTCGTTCTGGAGAGAGATACAGCAGGCGTTCACGGTGGATCGCTCGCTCGTCAATCTGAATAACGGGGGCGTGAGTCCAGCGCCCGCATCCGTCCAGGCCGCCATGAAACGGTACCTGGACTATTCGAACGAGGCCCCCGTATACACGATGTGGCGCATCCTAGAGCCGCAGCTGGAAGGCGTTCGTCAGCGGATCGCTCGCAATTTCGGGTGCGACGCAGAAGAAATTGCTTTCACCCGAAACGCGTCCGAAGGATTACAGATTTGCCAGTTGGGAATCGATCTGAAGCGCGGAGACGAGGTGTTGACGACGACGCACGATTATGGGCGAATGATCACCACGTTCAAGCAGCGGGAGCGGCGCGAGGGGATCGTGATGCACCAGTTTCCGATTCCCATTCCATCCGAGGATCCCGAGGAAATCGTCCGGCTGTTCGAGCGCAACATCACGCCACGGACCAAGATGATCTTGATGTGCCATATCGTGAACATCACGGGCCAGATCCTCAACGTCAAAGGTGTCGTCCGGATGGCGCGCAAATACGACATCCCTGTGATCGTGGATGGCGCCCACTCGTTCGCACACTGGGAATTCACCCATGAGGATCTGGACTGCGACTACTACGCCACGAGTCTGCATAAATGGTTGTTCGCTCCACACGGCACGGGCATGTTGTATGTCCGCAAGAACAAGATCAAGGACCTCTGGCCGATGATGGCCGCGGCCGAGAGCCAGGACGATAACATTCGAAAATTCGAGGAGATAGGTACGCATCCAGCGGCCAATCACAATGCGATAGCCGACGCCCTGACCTTCCACGAAGGTATCGGTGCGAAGAACAAGGAAGAACGGCTCCGATATCTCATGGAATACTGGGCGAAGCCCCTTCTGGAGCACGACCTTGTCGTTCTGCACACGAGCCTGAAGCCTGAATTCTCCTGCGGAATTGGAGTGGTTCAGGTCAAAGGCATCGACTCGGGCAAGATCGGCTGTTATCTCTGGGACCAACACAGGATTATCGTGACGCCCATTAAACACGCAGACTTCGAGGGATTGCGCATCACACCGAACGTCTATACGACGCTCGAAGAGCTCGATCGATTTATCGACGCGATGGAACATGTCATCCAGAGCGGTCTACCGGAGAAATATTTTTAGCCTGAGCGACCCGCACGATTCATGAAATACGATGTCGCGATCATCGGAGGGGGTATCCTGGGCTGTGCGACGGCGTATCGTCTGGCGGACAATCCGGCGATCCGTAAGCTCATCGTAATCGAGAAGGAAAGCGATCTGGGTACGCATCAGACCGGTCGGAATTCGGGCGTCATTCACTCGGGTATTTACTACACGCCCGGCTCGCAAAAGGCCGAGAACTGCCGGGTAGGGCGCCGGCAGCTCCTCGAATTCTGTGATCGTGAAGGAATCGATTACGAGATCTGCGGCAAGGTCATCGTTGCCGTAAGCGACGATGAAATAACCCGCCTGCATGCCATACTGCAGCGCGGAGTCCAGAACGGAATTAGATGCAATCCGGTCGACCCGGACGAACTGGCCGAATTGGAGCCGCACGTTCGGGGCATTGCAGGGATCCGGGTACCGGACGCAGGAATTATCGATTTCAGGAGCGTCTGTCTTCGATTGGCAGACCTCGTTCGAGAACGGGATCACGAGATTTTGACGAATGCCGAGGTTATTGCCATCGAGCCACGCTCCGACCACAGCGTAGTCCAGACTTCAGCCGGAGAGATCGAGGCGACGCTCGTTGTTAACTGCGCCGGGCTGTACTCGGATCGGATTGCGCGCATGGCGGGAGAGGAGCCGACATTTCAGATTATTCCGTTCCGCGGCGTCTACTACGAATTGAGAGAGGAAGCTCGCCATCTCTGTAACAATCTCATTTACCCGGTCCCGGATCCCGATTACCCGTTTCTGGGCGTCCACTTCACGCGGATGCTGGACGGACGAGTCGAATGCGGTCCGAATGCAGTTCTGGCCACTGGCCGAGAGGGTTATTCCCTGATTCCGGTCGAGATGAAGGATATGATGGAGATCCTCCGATTCAGAGGATTTTGGACAATGGTCCGTAAACACTGGCGGCAGGGGATCGCCGAGATGGCGAAGACGCTTTCTAAGAAACGCTATCTCCGCGCGCTGCAGCGGCTCGTTCCGTCGATTACCCAAGACGATATCGTGCGTTCGAGATCTGGGATTCGAGCCCAGGCTTTGGACAGAAATGGAGAACTCGTGGACGATTTTCTCATCATCGAGTCGGACCGGGTGGTGAACGTCTGTAATGCTCCTTCCCCTGCCGCGACAGCAGGATTAAGAATCGGACAGCTCATATGCGAGCGCGTGGCGTCGCGCTTCTCGTAAAGGTTCACCGAATCGAACCGATAGTAGGTCAGTCGGATTTTTCGTACTGATATATTCTCAACCCAGTAATAAAACCGCTATGGCGTGGATAGAAACAATTCCCGAGTCAGAGGCGACCCCTGAGCTGAAAGACGCATACGACCAGGTGGTCAGTTCGAGAGGAAAGCTCTCGAACATCATGCGTATTCACTCGCTCAATCCACCGGCGATGCAGGCCCATTTCGAACTGTATATGTCGACGGTTTTCGGGAGGCTCGATCTGAAACGTTCGGACAGGGAATTGATCGCTACCGTAGTGTCTGCGACGAACGACTGTCGCTACTGTATCAGTCATCATGCTCAAGCGCTCAATCACTACTGGAAGGACGACGATCGAATCGCCCGTGTGATCGACGATTACCGGTCGGCCGACCTGTCTGAAAAACTGATTTCTATGCTCGACTACTGCGTCAAGCTTACGCGGACGCCGTCA
>JACZYK010000089.1 GCA_022571135.1 Bacteroidota bacterium | reverse complement strand
GGCGTGGTGATGCTCATCGCGATGCTCGCTCTGGTAGCGAACTTCGTCTTTCAGGAGGATGCCACCGTCTCTGATCGCAACTCAGCGGCAGGTCGGACGGGAATGAATGACGGGCCGAATCGATCGGTTTCTGCTCTTTCCGATGAGCCGCTGGACGCGAAAGGAGACATCCCGGATGCGCGCGCCTACGGTGCTATCGGCAGCGGTTCTGTCCCACTCGCAACCCTCTTCGATCTGAGCGTGCGCACGATCGTCATCGATCCGGGTCACGGTGGTAGGGATCCCGGTTCCATAGGCACTGCCGGATTGTATGAGAAGGACATCACGCTCGACGTCGCGCAGCGTCTCAAGCGCCGATTGCTCAACGGATACGGTTACCGTATCGAAATGACCCGCGACACGGACTCGACGCTCAGCCTTCGCCAGCGCGCAGAGTTTTCCAACCGCCATGAGGCCGATCTATTTGTATCCATACACGTGAACTACTTCCCGGAAGAGCCCGTGTACGCGTTGGAGACGTATTACTACGGCCCTCGCAGCAACCGCTCGTCGGTGCGGCTCGCGGAAATGGAAAACAGGTTCTCGGATTACGCCGTCGCAGAATTCAACGCCATGAGCCGGCGTCTTGGAGACCGCATCAAATTGCAGGAGTCGCGACGGCTAGCGCTTTATGTGCAGAGAAGCCTTTTCCGCCACTCCCGCGAGCTTAACGAAGAAGTCAGCAACTGGGGTGTTAAATCAGCCCCATTTATCGTACTCGTAGGAGTCACAGCGCCTGGCATCCTTTCGGAAATTGGTGTAATTAGTAACCGCGAGGAAGAGGCACGTCTTCGGACTCCCGAATACCGGGAGCAGCTCGCAATGTTTTTGGAGGAGGGGATCGTAAATTACCTGAACGAACACTCTCAACAGGAAGCATCTACCAACGGAGTCACGCAAAATGCCCCCAAAGAAGCAGATAACGACTGATACACTCTACATTGGAATAGATCTCGGTACATCGAGAAGCGCAATCGTAGCCAGTACCGGCAAGCGAGATTGGTTACAGAGTTGCGTCGCGTGGCCAAAGGATTTTGTGGCCATGAAGATTCTGGGCAAGCCGATCCTGTTCGGAGAGGAAGCCATCGAAAACAGACTTTCGGTTAACCTCGTAAGACCGCTTGAGCAGGGAGTCATCCGAGACGGAACGATCAGGGATGAGGAGGCCGTCCGCGAACTGGTCCACCATCTGATCGAAAAAGTAAAACCCGGCTCGGCACAGGAGATTTTTGCTGCCGTCGGTGTTCCTGCCGAAGCGCTCCGCGTGAACAAGCTCGCCATCCGCGACGCCGTGAAAGAGTATGCCGATCGTCTGATGGTCGTTTCGGAACCTTTTGCAGTCGCATACGGCATTGGAGAGCTCAACAATGCGCTGATCATAGACATCGGCGCCGGAACCGTAGACTTTTGCATCCTGCACGGAACGATGCCGAGCGAGGAGGACCAGCGCTCATTGACGGCCGCCGGGGACTTCATCGACAGGCAACTTCTGGCCCGTCTTGAGGAGAAATATCCGGACGCGTCCTTCAGTCAGACCATGATCCGGGGCTTCAAGGAGAGCAAGGGTTTCGTAGGTGCGGTGCGTTCGCGGGTCAAGATCAAGGTACCCGTCGCCGGCGTCATGACACCGCTAGATATCACGAACGACATGCAAAGCGTGTGCGAGGGGATCATCCCTTCGATCGCCGAAGCCACGATGGATTTGATCTCCCGATACGAGCCGGACTTCCAGGAATTGGTCAAGAAAAATATCTACGTCACGGGCGGGGGCAGCCAGATCCGGGGAATGGACGAAGGGTTAGCCGAGGCACTGAAAGACTTCGGTTCGTTTGACGTTACCGTAGTCGACGACCCTCTCTACGCTGGCGCCGAGGGCGCTCTTGCACTCGCCCAGGATATGCCGGAAGAGTACTGGGAGGACATGTGAGTCTCGTCGATCAGGCGTCGAATGCTCCAGACCGACAGCATCGGTCGCAAACGGTCATTTGATTAGCACGAAAGTGCCGGTCTGCACCGACGTCCTGCTCTGCATGTCTGCAATGACTCGGTAGATGTACGTCCCCGACGAGAGACCCGAAGCGTCGATTCGGATGTTTCGCGCTTTCCCGGCGGTCATCGACCGCGCCCGTATATTGAGAATGGATCGACCCAGCATATCGGAGACCTGAACACTCACGTCCGCCGACTCCGGCAGGTCGAACTGCAGCGTCGTGGTGGGATTGAACGGATTCGGATACGCCCCGTGTAGAACGAATTTGAAAGGAATCTCTCCCTCCGCCTCTCTGGCCACTCCAGAGACGGTCGGCGTTCCGACGAAGATGCCCCGGCCGTGCGTAGCAATCGCAACGCGCCCGTCCGACGGCCGCGAATCGATCGCCGATGTAGCGGTGTTGCCCATGATGCTGCCCGCCACCTGAGTCCATTCGGTTGATACGCCGTTTATCTCGGCGGTCGAGAACACACCGACGCTCGTGGCGACGAAGTAGGTCTTCTCCCCATTGAACGGCAGTATCGATGCGGCCCGCACAGACGGGCCATCGTCGTTCGTTCCGGCCAGATTGCCCTCGGCGTTCGTATATGTCTGGCCTCCATCGGTCGAATGATAGAGACTCAGGACGGCGAAGTTTGAGATGGCGACGAGTATTTCATCCGCGTCGGCGGGATTGACCCCTATGGAGAGAATGTATTCTCCGGCGCCCGCCGCGGCTGGCGATCGCTCAACAGCCCCATCCGTAGCCGTGTTTGCATCGTCGAGGCGGAATACCTTCGGAGCGCCCGAGTCGGAATAGCCGGCGTAGTAGAGGATGTCCGTAGGCGTCGTGGACACCGATAGCGCACTGATGCCGTACCCGGCTGCGAGCGCGAGGTTCGTCAGCTGGGTCCAATTTCCGGCATCATCACTGCGATAGAGGTCGGCGCCGGCAGGAAAGAAGAAGATATTTTCATTATTCGGATTAACGGCACCCGGATTAACGAACAGGGCACCACAATCTAAGCACGGGGAACCGGCTTGGGCGAATTGGAAGCTCGGCGTTCCTGATGGCGAAATCACCTGGAACATGAGAAAACCGTTCTGAGACGATGAATAGATTATGTCAGCGCCCAAATAGGCGAAGGCGCCGTCTCCGGTCGACACATCGTTCGAAGGTGTGGCCGATGCGCCGTCCCAGCGGAAAAATGGACTTCCGTTATCCTGGGTACCCCCGATAATGCGGTCGTCGCCAGCCGCGCGGGCGATCGAGACGGTAAAGTACTGGGTCACGTTGTACCCGTTGTTCAGGTCCCGCCACAGGATCTGTCCGTTCGGCGTCACATCATCCGAGACGCTCAGCCCGCCGTCGTGTCCGTTGTAAAGCCTGTACGGAGCCGACGTCTCGAATCTGAGGAGGTGATGATCCGGGTGACTGTTCGCGTACAGACTGTTGTTGTCAACGATCGCGTATCCACCGATCCAGTTGTCGTTCTTGTCGGTCGACGCCGTTGCAAACCCGTCCCGGGACCGGAACAGGCTGGTTCCTCCGATAAGTACATGGTTTTCGTCCGCCGGATGCACGGCGATGGTCATGTTGTAGGCCCCTTGGGTGTCCAGCGTACCAACGCCGACTTCTCCAGCATCATTGAGGAATAAAGGGATATTGGCCGAACGGTCCTCGTACGTGCCCGTGGAAATAGTCAACTTGTGAAAACGAAGGTCGTCGATCTCGCCGCCCGAAACGGCTTTCTTTACTCCCATGTAAGTCAGGATGTAGGCTACATCCTGATTGCTCGGCGCAAGCGCGATGACCGGTCGACTGTACTCACCGTCGAATGGCGCCGGGAAGGTGGCCCCGTTGTTTTCGTGGATGGGAGTCCACGTGACGCCGTCGTCCGTCGAGCGGAAAACACCCACAGTCGATGCAAATGCTGGATCGCCTGCCAAAACAAGCAGCAGGTTGCCGCTGGCATCCACCGCTACGTCGCCCCACGAATGCTCAAATACCGTCCCATGCGCCAGGCTGAACGATACACCTCCATCTGTTGAGCGAAACAAGCCATCCGAATTTTCTACATAAAAAACAGTCCCGGTCGTCGGACTCACGATCAGGCGCGAGACGAAATCGTACGACGTATCCCATACGGTTGGGTTACCTGCCGACTGGATCTGCGACCAGGATTCGCCCCCGTCCGTGGACTTGTAGAGTCCCGTTCCAAACAGATTTCCGGCCGTCTCAACGTTGGTGTTAAACGAGTTCTTGCTCTCTCCGGTCGACGCGTACCACGTGTTGGTATAGCCGGCTCGAGTATCCTGGGCGATATCGGTTATGGCCAGGTGGTTTTCGCTCACGAGCCTCCAACTGACGCCCGCATCGGTCGACTTCCATATGCCGCCAGATACACCGCCGGTGATCAGCGTGTTCGAATCCGCCCGGTCGATGACGAGCCCGCGCGTCCTCCCCCCAACGTCGGTGGGACCGGCTTCTTTCCAGTCAAAAGTCAGGGCGCCGCGTTTGGCAAGAAAATCGCTATCCGTCGGAAGCGTCCGGGCGTAGGCGAGCTCACGCTCCCTGATGCCATCAGGAATTCGGCCGAGCGCCGGATCCTGGTAGATCATATTGAAATACGCATCGCGAGCGACTTTTCTCTCAACGCCTGCGCGATGACCGCCGTCTTTCTGCGCCCTGAACTGGGCCTCCGAAACCGCGGTATTCTGGCTTGAGAAGGTCCCGAAAAGAAAAATAACCAGTAGCGGCGCGAAAAGAGCTGCCGCAATTGTGGCGACCGATCGTTTTGGGAATCGATGGGTGCTGTTTGTTCTCATGATGACCTCGATCGAGATAAGTGGTGGCTTTGTGCAATTGCCAGTCGCCGAACCGGAAAACGGAATCGTCCGGGACTGAAGCTAAAAAGCGTGAATTTGGACGGTGCGCCAGGCCGGTCTGGGCGGAGCACCTTCCGGGAATGTCTGCCGCATCAGGGTCAGATCAAGAAGCCTACCGGTGGCCATGATGGAGTCCGGCGGCGCGTCCACGGTGCCCAAGACAAGATTCCCAAACGCGGCGTTCAGGACGGTTCCGACCGGGAGCGACCCCGCTCCAGAACCGTATTCGGTGACGTGCAGGACCAACAGTTCACAGGACGCAGCGCCGGTTTCTGTCTGGTCACAGGAATTCACCCTGACATCCACTCGGACCGTGCCGGGCGCGATGGCAGGAGGTGGCACGGATCTCGGCTCCTTTGGGGCGTCGGTCTGGCATGCCGGCAGTAGTACGAGCGCCATCACGGAAATGACGCGCGCGAGTCTACGTAACAGAGATCGACAGGCTGCCGATACGACCGGGTGTCCGGTCTCGGATGCGTGTAGCGAAATCATGTCTGGGCGCGATGATGATCCAACGGTATCAACCACTGAAGACCATCCGGAGACCGCTCTCTACGATCCAGCTCGACGGCGAAGTCTTCTGTCAGTCGAAGAAATCGGGGGGCGGGGGGCAAGTATGAATGTAAGTGAAGTCATGGTGAAGTGCCAGTAGACAATAGCTTCTGGAATGGACGAACGTTCCGGATGCAAAACCCTCACCAAGTAACCGCAACTCACGAACTGCAGACTGACTGGCCGTGAGTGAGGCGCAGCATCTTCACGAAAAGTGACTGGAGAAGCCCGTAACGGTTTGGATGGGCTGAACTGTTGCATTTTTTGCAACTGTTCTGGTTACAACTACAAGCGGGGATAGCAATGGCAAGGGACGGGGAGGTTGATTCTCTGCAGAGAGCCTCTAAAGGAAACCGGTCTACTCACACATTTGCCTACACAATGGTCTCAAAACGGCCTCCGAGGATACAGTATGCCCATGACGCAACGGACTTAAAATCCGCTGCCGCCGCATATGCTGTTCAATGCAGGCCCGATCGGTCTGCCTGAAGTATTTCACTTCTACAGACTATTTCCTGACAGCCACCATGGGAGTGAATCCGTCTCACAAGAGCTTTAAGGCCGACTGGAAATCCATTGCTGTGTCGACTAGATTTTGGTATTACCAACCAATAACCGGTTCATTATCACGGGTCTTGGCTGTACAGAAATTTGTACAGAGTCGTTGGACACATTGAACGCTCAAACAGAAATAAGCCCCCTGATTTGACAATCAGAAGGGCTCATCGTGGCGAGAGGCGGAATTGAACCGCCGACCTTCGGGTTATGAATCCGACGCTCTAACCTTCTGAGCTACCTTGCCATCTCTTGCTCCGCAAGAGTTTATGAGATTGGCTAACCACTCAACTTGTCTGATGGGATACTCATCCAGTCAGATGCCTCTAAAACGGGGGAATCATGCAGGGCTTATCCGCAAGCGTCACACGTATTACATCCAGTTTATCGACAGTAGGAACCATCCCTCTAAAAAGCTTCATTCGCTTGGAACGTCACGAAAAGACCAAGCGAGAAGAAAGTTCGTTACCCTCGACCGGGCATACCGAGACGGACACTTCGATCTATGGCACGACGATCCCAACATCGTATTAGAAGAGCAGAGATGCATTAATATGAGTCTCCGCGAGGTGGCGGAGTTATTCCTAGAACAGAAGCGGCGAATCGGCCGGAGCAGCAACACGGTGCGAACGTATCGCGTCGTATTGACGCTGTTGCATAAGCACCTAAAGCCGGGGATTCGCCTTGAGAAAATAATTCAATCTCAGTTGAACTCATTCATCCGAGACCCTTCCCTCTCCAACACAACTCAGTATAAACGATACGGCCATCTTCGGACGTTTTTCAGGTTTTGTGTTGGGGAGAAGTACATGAGGAACAATCCTCTCCAAAATGTAGACACTCCCGACAGACCACATACACTGCCCAGAGCAATCACAGGAAAAGAGCTGGATTTGATTTGCGAGTATATCCGGCAAGACTATGAATTCAAATTGGCTCAAGGCTATGCTAAAGAAGGTGAGATCGTCTGGAAGATTCCAGCGTATTGTTTTGCCTTCTATACGGGCATGCGAGCTTCAGAAATTGCCCGTTTACGATGGAAGCATATCGAAACCAAGAAATCCCTCATCTTCATTTTCGAGTAAAAGAACAAAAGAGAGCAGACGATTCCGCTCAACCGGAAGGCAAGAGAAATCTTAGGATTGATAACAGAACGAGACGGAGAGGTCTTTGTGTTTCGGGCGCCACGCAGTACGGTTACTCAGCGAGATCCCCGATACTTTGCGGAGCGTCTAAGCAAGACTTTTTGAGAGTTGAGGAAAGCGATAGGAATTGAGCGAGCCGTCAACTTTTATAGTCTAAGGCACGGATTCTGCACTCTTCTTGCTGAGAAAGGGAAGCGGGAGGCCGTAATTCAAGCTACAGCCCGACACGCTGATGTGAGCACGACCATGCGATATATACACCTGGCCTGTGATTACCTGAAGAGCGAAATAGACGACGTCTTTCGATAGCATTCGTGATTGTGTGGACTCCGCGTGACGGTATGACGCTATGACCCAATTTTAGTGGTTTTCTTTTCTACTTCTCTCTCTTTTCCCTCTATTATTTATAAAATATTCCGTCATAGCGTCATAGAATAAGAAAAGAGCCTTCCATGGGCTCCAGGGGCCGATTATGGATGACGCAACCCGTTTCATCATTCCGTCATTACTGTCATTTCAGAGAGGCACGAGAGTTGGACTCCAAAGGCTGGATAGCTTGGCTATGATTTAATGAAGAGCTTGAAAGGCAGTACGCAACTATCCAGCGAAGGAGGGAGGGCCTCCTCCTTGTACTCGCTTCGTTCTGCGTTACAATGTTCGGTTTCCCTTACTTATCCACTTCCACCTGAATCCGGTTCTCGCGGGCCCATGTGTCGTTGCGGATGCCGGTGACCTGCCAGGACACCTCGAGGCCGGGTGCACCGCCTGCAATATGAAAACGGTTACCGCTGATTTTCTGTGCGACGTACAGATTCGGCCCTGGCCCTCCGACGGCCGTAAGCTGGTAGCGATAATCGATGTTGAGCGCCTCGAAATAGCTGCTGAGGCCGAGCTTCGGTAGGAGGAGCAGCCTGCGCTAGCAACCGCGTAAAAGGAATACAAGCAGTGTCGTCTCCGATAATGGCATGCCCGATCTCTTCGAGCGTTAAGCCCCGCTCATCTTCGTTGCCTAACTGCCCCTTGGTCTGTTGTGGTAAGGATGTCTCTAGCAAAACCATACCGCTTTCGAAGCCGCCTCTCGCTTCACGCTTTCGTTCAGCCTCAGCGATTACGTCCTCCCATTTAACAACCGCCTCCATAGAGATGCCGCGGAGTACCTCGTGTAGGTCTGCCAGTTCCTCGGTTATCTCCTCCGAACTTCTCGCTTGGGCGAGTTCGAGAGCCTCTTCGAGTAACTTTGAAACGAGCCCACGCACTGCGTCACTTGGCGCAAGCCGTGCCATAACGACACGTTCACCTTTAGAGGCTATATTGTCAGGAATCCGATCCCGAACAATCTTGCGGAATATCTTGCGGCCTCTCACTCTAGAATGTGACGAAGGATCAGTACTAAAGACTGAAAGGCCCGCCTTTCTAAATTTGTAATAGGCATGGCCAAGAAGAGAACCGGCCAATTCAATTGGAAATTCCTTTTTCATCGCCATAGTGACAATTTGATCTAGAAAATCGTCATTACGAATTAGATCAGCGTTTGGTGTTATTCGAAGAATGCGTTGACCACTTACTACGCGGGATAGACGATCTAGATCGCTCTGGCTAGAAACCTCTTCGGTCTTTAGTGGTGGGCGTCTAGCGGGCGTAGGGTCAACGGATTCGCGTGCACGGAACCAGGGAACGTGTTTTCCAAGACCTAATTCACGCGGGAGGTCGCAGAACCACATTATTTGTGCATCGGATTCAATACGATCGGCGATAGCTCGGGTGCTCTCCGCAATCTCCATCAGCGCTTCCTCTGAGAGCGAACGGTGGCGACCCAAAGACCGCTTGACATTCACATGAGCCCAGGACCCGTCTTGCTGCTCCTGGAGAAAGCGAGCCTTAAAGCGAATCCTTTCTGAAAGTAT
>JACZYK010000088.1 GCA_022571135.1 Bacteroidota bacterium | reverse complement strand
TTCGGAAGGGAGGTTTGCTTCTTTCCATGCACGCTCAAGAGCCTTGAATGAAATTGTCTCCACGTCAGAGCCTTCAGGTATTCGTTTATTATATCCTACACGATCAACAGGCGGCTTGGTGAAAAAGAGTTTTACCGACCGTGCTACTATTTCAGGATCGATAAATGGACAATCACCGGTGATTCGGACGATTACATCTGCACGATACTTTTTTGCTGCGTTGTAATATCTGTCAAGAACGTCATTTATGCTCCCTCGAAAAACAGGGATCTTCATCCGGATAATCCTGAATCATGGCGAGGCCCGACAAAATAGAACTGGCGCCCGGCGTGCTACTTGTAGCGCCGCCCATGCTAGCTGACCCCAATTTCTGGCGAGCTGTCGTTCTCCTTTGTGAGCACACCGACGAGGGTAGTTTCGGATTGATTCTGAACCGCCATGTGTCGCTCGAGATGACCGATGTGGTTGAGGAACTGGCGTCGTATTCTGCTCCCATTCACATAGGAGGTCCAGTCCAGGTGAACACGCTCCACTTTCTGCACAGGTTAGGCGACGATCTTTATGGCGGCGTGAATCTCTTCGACGACGTCTTCTGGGGCGGTGAATTCGAGCAGTTGCAGGAAATCGTTGCCGATGGTTCACCTGGATTGGAAGGCCTTCGTTTCTACCTGGGTTATGCGGGCTGGACGACCGAACAACTGGAAGAGGAGGTGGACGCCGGCGGGTGGATCATCACGCGACCGGACGTCGATCTGGTATTTACAGATGATCCCGCGAACCTGTGGCGCAAAACATTGCGACGAATGGGGGGAGAATATTCCGTCCTCGCCAATTTCCCGGATGATCCGCGGATGAACTGACGCAACGATCGGCATCAAAGATCTCCGAGTTGCGGTCTCAGGAGGAGCTCCTCGACTACCGTTCGATCACTCATCTGAAACGCAGCGATGACGGACCGGGCAATGTCTTCGGCCGGCATAAAACGATCTTCGGGCTGATTCACTCCTTCCCAGGTGGTCGTAAACGTAGCGCCCGGCAGGATCGTCGTAACCCGAATCCCACTGTCTTTCGTCTCCTCCCGGATGGATCGAGCCATGCCCAGCAGACCATGTTTGGCCGCACAATAGGCGAGTCCTCCGGGGTACCCGCGGATAGAAGCCACGGACGCCACGAAAAATACGTGGCCTCGCTTCTCGTCCATCATCGGAGGTATCAGCAGGGAAGAGATGTAAAAGGCGCTGGTCAGGTTTACACCGAGTTGTTGGCGAAACATTTCCGGGCTTGTGTCTCTGATGCCGCCCGGTTCGAACGCACCCGCATTGTTGATCAGTAGGACCGGGGCTCCCTTCAAATCCAGCATGCTTTCGCACAGATCGGCGACGGCCCGTTCCGATGTCAGGTCGCACGGATAAACCGTCGTCTCGGCGCCGAGGGCCCTGCAATCTGCCGCCACCGTTTCCAATCGGTCGGTGTTACGGGCAACGAGTGCGAGGTCCAGATCGGAGATGGATTCGGCAAAGCCCCTGGCGATTGCTGCGCCGATCCCCTGGCTGGCGCCCGTTATCACGGCGAATCCTTTCTTTGGAGTCATATCTCAATCAGCGTCGACTTTTTCGAGAGCAGGTTGTTGCACCGCGATTCCGCTAAAGAACTTTCCCGTTTCGAATCAATCGCATGAATTCAGCCCTCGTGTTCTCGTTTCTCAGAAAAACTCCGGACATCGCGCTGGTCGTCGAAATAGAGTGCTGTTTCTGTACGCCCCTCATTACCATGCACAGGTGGCTCGCCTCGATGACAACAGCAACACCCTGGGGCTGAAGAACCTCATCAATCGCATCCCGAATCTGAATCGTCATTCTTTCCTGAATCTGCAACCTGCGTGCGAACACATCGACGACGCGGGGAAGTTTACTGAGCCCCACGATCTTTCCATCGGGGATATAAGCGACGTGCGCCTTACCGAAGAACGGGATCATGTGATGCTCACACAAGCTGAACATCTCGATGTCTTTGACGAGGATCATTTCCGAGTAATCCTCCTCGAACAACGCGCTTTCAAGGATTGCGCGGTAGTCCATCTGGTATCCCTGTGTGAGGAAAAGCATGGATCTGGCCACGCGGCCGGGGGTCTTGTGGATGCCTTCACGCCCCACATCCTCTCCGATAGCTTCCAGAATGCATGCCACCTGGGAGGTGATCTTCTCCACTGCTTCGGGATCGTATTCGTGAATATCATTGAATCGCGTCTGATCAGGTCTTTTCATGATTCAGGTTTTCTATTCCGGGCGAGCGCCGAGCCGAGAATTATTCACCGCGGTACTCGACAAAATTCCTTTCCGTCTCATAGAGCCGAACGACGTGGAGTGAATGCTCCGGAAGCGCGGGCTCGAGCTGTTGCCAGAAGGCGATAGCGAGGTTCTCGGTCGAAGGCAGAACGCCGCGTAGGAAGTCCACGTCCATATTCAAATTGGAATGGTCACACTTGGCGATAATCCTCTCCTGGATGATTTGCTTTAGTTCGGAAAGATCCATGACATATCCCGTCTCAGAATCGGGAGTCCCGGCAACGGTTACTTCCAGGACATAGTTGTGACCATGCCAGTTCGGAGAATTGCACTTCCCAAACGTAGTGCGATTCCAGTCCCCGGATTTATCCGGATTATCCATTCGGTGCGCCGCGTTGAAGTGAACGCGCCGGGTGACATATGCTCGCGCCATGGGGCGGCTCCGTTTGTTGCGCCATATAACAGATCCAGTCGAACAGGGACTGACACTCAACGTTCCGGGTCTCCGTGCCGACCGAGAACTACTACCTGCCAGAAGAAATTGATCTATATTCTGGTCGGGATAAGAGTTGAAGGAAGGAATGCCCGAAAAAACGTTATTTCAGCGCATTGCGGACCGCGAAATTCCCTCGGACATGTTGTACGAGGACGAACTCTGTATCGTGATCCGGGATATAAACCCGAAGGCTCCGACCCACTTCCTGGTCATCCCCCGCGACCCAATTTCCACGCTCGACGATCTGACCGAAGAAGACGGTCCGCTGGTCGGGCACCTGTTGCTGGTTGCTAAGAAAGTGGCTGCCGAGGAAGGATTGTCCGGAGGCTATCGTGCGGTTTTTAATTGCGGACCCGACGCATTTCAAACCGTTCCGCACATTCACTTACACGTCCTTGGAGGCCGGAAACTGGGCTGGCCTCCGGGTTGACGGTTTGAGGGAGAAGTGTATCGATGTGCCCGAGGAGTTTACGCGCCGCGTTGCGTCTGGCTGCCGTCGTCGGTTTCGTCTTTGGAGTCTCCGGCCCGGTGGAAGGCCAAAGCCTGTACAGCGCCGGTTTCGAGCGCGACATCAACAGATACCGCTGGACGAGCGATCTGAGCTTTAGTGAAAGGATCGGGGCCTGGACCCTCGACCTGAAAAACGCCTTTCGTTCAGATGCTTTTGCATTGTTCGACGACAGGCTCAGCTTCAGGGACGAAGACCGACTCTCTCTGAACCTGCGTCGAACATTGGGTGGTCATCTTTTCAGCATATACGGTACGGCCGGATGGTTCAGTCTCAGTCGCGTTTTGAGCCACAGCCTGTTCGCGGGAATGCGATTTTCGGGTCCGGGAGAATTATGGTTCGAACCCCTACTCGGAGCCTCCGTCGATCGCAGACCCGGTTTTTCGGAAGGTGTCTCGAGAGCGCCCCTCAGAACGGATGCCGGACCCGCGGTCGGATTCAGGTTCGGAATGCCGAGTACCTTCGTAGACGAGTACGAGATTGAACTTCAGGGAGAAGGCCGATTTCAAAAGCTGTCACCGCGTCAGGGTAGATCCATCAGAGCGTTCGGTAGTGCCCGGAGGATTTTTGAGCAGACCCGGATCCGTACCAGCGTTAAGGTGGCGAGCGTACGTCGCGACGCCTATCAGGCCGCCTCGTTTTTGAATCGAACCGAAGCATCGGGACGTCTGGCAGAAACGGTCGAGTCGACGCGAAGCGATACGATCATTGCCACCATCGATATAGAACGATCTTTTCAGTCCGGTTTTCTGCTGGGCGGAAGGCTTGACATTTCCGCAAATGCCCGGCAGGTGCGAACGCTGCGTGCTCCGGAATCCGTGCTATTCTTCGACTCGGATTTCAGCAGACGTGTTGTGGAAGGAGAAATCAGCTCGAGCTTTTCCAGAAACGAGCTGTTCCTGAGGTTTTCCGTGAGGGCCGGCGCAGAGGTAGAACGGAGATCACTGGCAAACGAAGACGCCTTGCCGATCGCACAGGCAGCACAGAAGCTGAACATTCTTCGGCAGGCCGATAACGATCGGGGCTTCATATCGGTGCAGTTGAATGCGCGCGTACCCGTCGGAAGCAGAACGGTTCTTCAGGCAGACGTATCCGCCAATATTCTCCGCCATGACACCCCCTTGGTCAACCCGGATGACAGAGACGAATTGTTCTACAACGGGCTGCTGGGGGTAAGGACGCGCCTGAGCAGGTATCTGGAAATTCAACTTCAACTCTTCGCGTCTTATTTCCACACGGTCTACATCAAATCGGAGCGCTCGGCCGAGAATAACATTCACCGCTCGCTCCGCCTTCGTCCAACTATTCGGTGGCGTCCGGCCTCGAGCACCCGCATCGATCTCGCTACGCAGGTTCGAGCCACGTATACGGTTGACGATTTTCTCCTTCCGGGAAGGCGTCCAACGGATCAGTCCGCGAGGGAATTACGCTACGATCTCGACGCCGAGCACGACTTCGGAAACGGGATTCGACTGCTGGCCACCGGACGTCTGAGCGACCTCAGGCTGGGCAGATTTCTCGACGATGTTTTTGCCGAGATTCCGTTCGATACACTGAGGACCGGAAGCGCGTGGGTACGCCTTCAGGTCGGTCGTCGGATTAGCGCCGAGATCGGATTTCGATCATTCATCCGGAGCGATTTCAACAGGGCGGCTACCGTGAAGTATATACGGAAGGCGGATGATCCGAACGAAGAAGACCTGCCCGCAACAGTGACCAGGCCGGGCCGAGAAATAATCGCACAGAACGGTCCAACGGTTTCGCTCGTCTGGCCCCTCCGGGACGGGGCATTTCTACGACTGGACGGTTGGGCGACCGTTCAGCGGATCACACACAGGCTGTATGGAGACCTGCCTGAAGGATTCGAAGATGCCATCAGGCGAAGTGCCCGAAAGGGAAAGAGGACATTGATTCCCAACCTGGCGATTTCCATGCAGTGGACGTTTTGACGTATGTTCACCCGTCTCCGACAACCCACCCGGAAAGATTCTTACATGACCATTCTCGGAGTGACGGGAGGAATCGGCAGCGGCAAGAGCACCGTCTGTAAGGTCCTCGAAAATCGTGGCGCTCGCGTTTTCTACGCGGACGATGTAGCCAAACAGCTTATGGCCGCGGACTCCGTCGTGAAGGCGAAAATAATCGAGGCCTTCGGCAAGGAGTCGTACGACGAATACGGCATGCTCGACAGAGCGTATCTGGCGAAACGGATATTTAGTTCGGATGAGGATCGGATGGTCATCAACTCGGCGGTTCATCCGGCTGTCGACCGGGCGTTCGAGCTGTTCGCGGAGATGGCTGAAAAAGAAGGTGTTCGGATTCTTGTTAAGGAGGGCGCCCTTCTTCTGGAGACGAATACGGAATCCCTGGATTACGTTATCGTTGTCGATGCTCCTGCAGACGAGAGAATTCGACGGGTCATTGCGCGCGATGGAGGATCCGAACAGGGGGTTCTGGCACGAATGCGGGGCCAGCAGTCGGCCTCCGATATGCGGGCTCAAGCCGGATACATCATCGAGAATACCGGCACGGAAACGGACCTCGAAAACAGCGTTGACGAGATGATAGAAGCGCTGGTGGCGTGAGATACGGCACCGCATCATCTAATCTCACTAAGACTCAGACACACGATGTATTTGCCTTCGATCGGAAATAACGTACCCCGACGCGGAGGACGGATCAGCTCGCGAACGGCCCGGTTTCTGCTGTCAACGGCGGGGTGGTCGTTTGAGGGAGAAGTTCCGAATTTGGCAAAATTCGTAGTTACGGCTGCTCCGCATACGTCAAACTGGGATTTTGTGCTAACCATGCTGACTCTTTTTTCGCTTCAGGTCGATTTTCGCTGGATCGGTAAACACACGTTGTTCCGGCGCCCGTTCGGACCGCTCATGCGCTGGCTTGGCGGTACGCCTATCGATCGAGCCAAACCGGGAGGAATAGTCGGCCAGGTGGTCCGCCGATTTCAGGAGAGTGAGCGATTCGTGCTCGCTATCTCACCCGAAGGAACACGAAGCAAGGTCAAAAAATGGAAAGCGGGATTTCACCGAATCGCCAGGGATGCCAATGTTCCGATTGTGCCGGCCTATATGGATTTTGGAAGAAAGATCATCGGATTTGGATCTCCGTTTCTTCCCGGTCCTGATGCCGATGCCGACATTGAGCGGCTGACCCGTTACTACCGCCGTTTCAGTGGAAAGAGACCGGATCGGTTCTGACAGCCGGCGTATTTGTAGCTTTCGAGAACTGAAGCAACAGAGCACTCGTGGAAAGGAGACGTCTCGCAAATACAGACTGGAATTGACGACCGTCGGACTCGGAGCATGGGTATTCGGAGGGCCGTGGGAGTTCGGTTGGGGCCACCAGGATAACTGCAACTCGATCGAGACGATCCAAACGGCGCTGGATCTTGGCCTCAACTGAATCGAGACGGCTCCGTGCTACTGCCCCGGGCACCGTGGTTGGCCGTGCGCTTCGGGACCGAAGGGAGAAGGAGATCCGTGGCACGAAATATGGACTTGTCTGGGACGATCCGGTCAGATCGAAGAGACGTATTCGGCTTCAGGATGGCACCTCCCACAGGAAAAGATCAACCGGGTTGAGACCATTCTATCGGCCCCCTGAACGGACCAGAAAAACGGCTCCCAACGGCTTTATAGTACTGGAAAAAATGCCGATTACTGTAGTGCTGCATGCGGTTTTCCAACATTTCGGTGCAGGGAGTTCTCATGACCAAATTATCGTCGATTTACGGGCGCACCGTCACGCTGATCGCGGTCGTTTTTATCACATCGTTCGCGGTTCTGGCGCTGGCGTTTTCGTCAATTTCAACTCTGACAAAGAGGGATAAAGTCAGGGAATTGGAGAAGACCATTCTGGTGGCCAACTCCTCCGTCCGGGACTTCATCATCACGAGAGATCCCACGTTCGCCAAACGGACCGAACTGACGCTCTCCCAGGCCGAAAGAATTCTCCGGGATGGAATCGGTTGAGACGGTTACCTCAATCTTCAGGTCCAGCTACAACAGTATCGGAATGCGATCGAGTCGCTGATCGAAGTCTATCAGGATCGTGGGTTTTATGAGGACGCAGGCATTGAAGGTCTCATGCGCTCGAAAATGGCTAATCTCGAGGAGAAATTGACAAACGCGTCGGAAACGGATCTGCTCGCAGAACTCCACCAGATCCGACGACACGAGAAAAATTTTCTGTTGCGGGGCAGGGCGGAATACCAGGAAGCTGTTCATGAAGGCGTTCACACCTTTATTTCGACTCTGGAGGAGTCTAACCTGTCGGAGATCGAGAGAGCGGCGTTTTCGATGAGCATGATGGACTATCTGATGGATTTCGACGGCCTGGTGGTTCTGAACCAGGAGGTCGAATGGATCAGGTCGGAACTGAACAATGTGAGGGACTATCTGTCACGATCCCTGTCGAGCCTCCTGATCACGCAAGAGCAGAGGGCGAGGACGTTTCTGTGGATCGCACTCGGACTGATCTTGGTCTCGTTCGTGTTCGGGATACTGTATTCCACTTACATCGCGAAGGGTGTCGTCAGACCTCTCAAGCGTATCCAGTGGGCCGCAAAAAAGCTCGCGGAAGGTGATCTGACGGAAGTCCTACAGGTTGAGCAGGACAATGAGGTCGGTGAGCTTGCCCAGGCTTTCAACGAGGTATCCGCTCAGGTACGTCGACGAATTGAGGCCGAGGAAAAACTTCGCCTCTCGAAAACGGAGCTCGAAAAGTCGGCCGCTCAGATCGAGGAAGCCCGGATGGAACTGGAGCTAAAGACCACAGACCTAGCGCTTCTGGTTGACGAACTCGAGCATGCCAAAGGCGAAGCCGAGAAGACGGCCAGTTCAAAATCATCCTTCCTTGTCAGCATGAGTCATGAGATCAGAACTCCTCTCAACGGTATCATCGGGATGACCAGCCTGCTTGAGGCCGACGACCTTCGCGCGGACCAGAAGGATATGCTGAATGTCATACGAACTAGCGGCAAGTCACTACTCGGCATCGTGAACGATATACTGGATTTCTCCAAGATCGAGGCCGGAGGCGTCGTTCTCGAAGAGGCTCCGCTGAACGTATCCGAGAATCTGGAAGAAGCCCTCGATATGGTCTCACGGCAGGCGGCGGACAAAGGACTCGATCTCTCCTACATGGTCGATCAGGACGTCCCGGATAATCTGCAGGGTGACGCGACGCGTCTGAGACAGATTCTCGTGAATCTCCTGGCGAACGCCGTAAAATTCACAGCCGGCGGTGAGGTCCACGCCAGGGCTTCGGTTCTGTCGATCGGCGAGGATTCCGTAGAGCTTCAGTTCTCTGTCCATGACACGGGAATTGGTATTCCGAGCGAAAAGATTGCTACGCTGTTCGACGCGTTCAAAAACCTCTTTGAGGATTTCGGCCCCGAACGCGCGATAAGGGCCTGCAGCCTCAACCCGAGGGACGCCCTGAGGCTCCCAGGGCCTCCAAAGGTCTACCTCGAGCTTGACGCAGATCTCGACATTATCGGAAGGAAAGTCGTTCGAGACGCCGATTGAACCATGGCCCCCCAGTCGTTCAAGGTACCTTCTTAGCTCGGAAGCCTAGGGATGGGTGTCTTCACCGACCTCAAGCACCGACTGCTCGGCAAGCCGATCCACACGAAGTTCGCTAGCCACGAACGCCTGGTCGTGCCGATTGCGTTGGCCGTCTTCGCCTCCGACGCCCTCTCCTCCGTCGCCTACGCGAGCGAGGAGATCATGCACCAGCTCAAGAGCCAGGGGCCGGGCG
>JACZYK010000087.1 GCA_022571135.1 Bacteroidota bacterium | reverse complement strand
TAATCGACGGTAGATAAAGCTGGCGTTGTGAGGGTCGCACGTTGTACGAATCCCTCTGGAATGATTTTGTTAATGTGCAGGAAATCGGGGTTTAGGAGCGACGGATTATGATGATCCGCTGCAATGACCACGGCAAAAGAGGAGAATTGAAAATTACGAGTCACGGAGCAAGTTTTGAGCCAGTCACTGCATCGCTACGGTGGAGTTTGGAAGGATTGCCTGTTTGTACCCATTTTTTAGGCCCGCGTCTACCCGAAATTGCGCTCGCTCCAGGATTGGCCAGAGGACGAGTATGGGCTCGTCAACGCCATGCGACACAGGCGGGCCTTTTTTAGCTGCACCGCGCGAAATCAGGAGTCGCTTTTTGAAAAGGCTGCGTGAGAGAGCACGTCCTTACGTTCTCGACCCTCACCCCCCAAAGGACGCATACCCCCCTTACCGTCCAAAAAAAGGACCATCTGCAAGGGCTTATGGCCTGAAAAACGTGCATCTCTACGAGGGGGAAGAGTGGATCGACGTGCGCGATGCGGTGGGCGATGACGCGTGTTTTGCCGCTGCCTGCGCCCGCTACGACTAACACTGGACCCTCCGTGTGCGTAACGGCGGCTCTCTGCACGGGATTCAATGACTCTAATAAATGCTCGCTCTGATTCAATTTTGAGTTATCCCTCAGTCTGCTTTCGTCGGGCTTGTCTTCTTACTTTATCAAATCTTGATTTTGCCCGCAGGTGCTCTCTTAGGTTGCGGCTAAACGTGTGTGAGCCATCCCCATTGGCTACGAAATACAAGTAGGGCACGTCCGCCGGATAGAGCGCCGCCCTCAGAGAAGCGAAACCCGGATTGTTAATAGGTCCTGGGGGAAGGCCCCGGTATTTGTACGTATTGTACGGGTGTCGAATATCATAATCCGCGAATAGTAATCGGCGCTTTTTCCCTTCAGCGAGCATCACCGCATACTGGACCGTCGGGTCCGCCTGGAGCGGCCAGCCTTTTTTGATTCGGTTCAGATAGACGCCTGCGATCGTTGCTTTCTCGGGAATCTGAGCCGTCTCCCACTCGACGATAGCGGCCAGACGAAGCACCTCGTCGCTCGTCATCCCGGGTGAGTTTTCCCCTGTTTCGCTCTCGATGAGCGCGTCCGTCGTCGCCTTGATTTTTCGGATGACGTTTTCCGGACTCGTCAGCCAGTAAAAGAAGTACGTATCGGGGAGCAGGAAGCCGAAGAGCTGGGTCGTGTCGGTATCGAGCTCTGCGGCAAATTGTTCATTCGTCAGGGCAGCCAGCACGTCACCGGCCGAAAATGCCATGTTTCTGGCAATCGCGGCTGCTATCCGTTCTTTTCTGCTACCTGCGGGTACGCTCACTCGGACGGGTTCCTGAAGGCCGCGCCGGAGCCGATCCAGAATGTCTTTGCTCGAACTTCCCGAAGAAATCATGTAATGACCGGCCTTGACTTGAGTCCCCCAGCCGGAAAGTCTTGCGAACAGGAGAAAGCTCCTGCGTTTCTCGAGAATACCCCGATTTCCAAGAGAATCGGCGACGGCTAAGATATCCGAACCCGGTGGGATTTCTACAGAGCGTTTGCCCTGGAATTCCGCCGTCACGGGAGCGTAAACGAGCACGTATGCGCTGATCGCAGAGAGCCCGGCGGTCACAACGAGCGCGACCAGAAGAAACCGAAACCACTTTCGCATGCGTTGAAGCGTATCGGGATTGAATGTGTCTGATTATTCTGAGTGACCGGGCGGTACTGATTACGCGGTTCCTAGGTATCGGATTCATCCTGATACTTCTGTCGCTCTAGGGATCGGATCTCGTCGATGATTCTTTCGAAGAGATTCCGTACCGCCGGGTCCGGGAGAGGTCCTTTATTTTCTTTCATTACCTGTTCGAGCACTTCCTCCTCTCGTTTCGGAACGTAGACGGGCAGACCCAGCTTCTTTTTAATATTCCCGATAATGTTGCCACACCTGGCCCTCTCGTTGAGCAGGGCCAGAAGGATCTGATCGATCTGGTCGATCCGTTGGCGCCACGGAACCATGTCGTCCTCGACCGGATCATCCGGGATGCCGGGGCGCCGGACGAGTCCTTTCAGTGCCTTCGTGATCCGTTCTGTGTGCATGAAAAAACAAACGATCCGGTTTCAGGCGAAGCTCAATGACGGTTCCACGGTCAGCGTCAACGCGCTGTGTTGCCCAGCAATGTATTTATGATTCCCTGCGACTGCGATCATGGCCGCATTATCCATACAGTATGCCTGATCGGGGACGAATAAATGTCCTCCTGATTGCTTGGCGAGTGCCTCGAGTCTGCCGCGCAGCGTCGCGTTAGCGGATACTCCTCCCACGAGCGCAATTTCGGATATTCCCGTCTCACGGACGGCGCGTCGAAGCGGTTGGACCAGCATATCGATCACAGCCTCCTGAAACGATGCGCACAGATCGCTCAGATGCTCGGCGTACAGCGCCTTGCGCTCCGCGTCACTGAAGCCGTTCAGGTAGTAGAGCACGCTTGTTTTGATTCCAGAAAAAGAATAATCGAACCCTGGAAGGCGGGTTCGCGGAAAGCGATGGAATTCGGGATCGCCCTTCTCGGCGAGATGCTCGATAGCCGGGCCGCCCGGGTAAGCGAGCCCCATCAGTTTGGCGACCTTGTCGAAAGCTTCTCCAGCCGCATCATCTCGCGTTCGCCCCAGCACGGTATACCGGAGACCCTTGTCGACGCGCATGAGCTGGGTGTGTCCACCCGACGCGATCAGGCAGAGGAAGGGGAATTCGGGATGGGTTTCCGCGATAAACAAAGAGTAGATATGCCCTTCCAGGTGATTGACACCGATGAGCGGTATATCCAGGCCTATCGCGAGCGCTTTGGCAAAACTTAGGCCTACCAGCAACGATCCTGCCAGCCCCGGGCCGTAGGTGACGGCAACGGCGTTCAGATCGTCGCGGGTCACACGTGCCTGCTCCAACGCCGTCTCGACGACGGGTACTATGAGCCGTTGGTGAGCCCGGGAGGCGAGTTCGGGAACCACGCCTCCGAAAGCCTCGTGTTCGGACTGCGACGACACAATATTGGAGAGCAGTTTTCCGTTAGATATTACGGCGGCAGCCGTATCGTCGCACGATGTTTCGATGCCAAGTATCAGGGGTGAAGGCGCCATTCGTACCTTTGGTGAACGTCCGGAGATAAACGCCCCCCTTTTGGGGACAATGGGCAGAACAATCGACCGGCGCTATCGTTGTTGACAAAGGAAATGCACGGTTATATAATACGACAAACGTGTATGAGAGAGAGGAACACCATGCGCCAATCATTCTTTACCGCGTGTCTGGTTCTGATGCTGGGCCTTACGGTTCCCGTTGCCGGGCAGTCGCGCACTCAGGCGGAGGCTGAAGTCGCTACCGTCAGACTGTACGATTATGGCCAGACCGGATTCACGCTCAACAGGTACTTCAGTCCGGAGCATTTCCGGATGAGCCACTCCGTGGAGTTTTCTACCGGATCCTTCGGCGGCTCGGGATCTTCCCTGGCGATGTACACCAATTCGATGATGTGGCACTTCAGTCCCAAGCTCGCGGCGAGGCTGGACGTTGCCTTCGCGTACGCGCCGATTCAGGATGAACGGTTGCAGGGAATTACGGGGAGCAACAATGGGCAGGTATTCATTAAGAATGCCGAACTGGTCTATCGGCCGAGCGAGCACACGCGTGTTCAGTTTTCATTTCGTCAGAGTCCTTATGGATATTACGCACGTCCGTACGGGTACCGTGGTTACGGATATCGACCATACGGAGGGAATTCTTTCCGGGCCAGCATCGGTTCAGACCATCGGGATCTATTCTGGAATGACCGGCTCAAGTAGCGACGAAAAACATGTTCAGGAACGAGCGCGGTGACTGTTTTTTTTGAGGTCGCCGCGCTTTTTTGTTCGCCCCGGTCCCGGATCTTAACACATGATGTCAGACGGTACCAGGCTCGGTAATCGGGCTCTCACACTGGGTATTATTGTGCTCGGCCTGGCAACGGCAGTGCTCGCCTACGCACTTCTGAGCCGCTCTCAATCGCCGAGACCGTCCGCTAACCGGGTTTATAACCCGAACGGTCTACTGGGCGATATTATCCAGGTCGAAGTCCGAAACGGATGCGGCGTCACGGGTCTCGCATCCAGGATGAGCGGGCACCTCCGATCATTCGGTTTCGACGTAGTGGAATTTGGCGATCATACCTCGTTTGACGTCGAGAAAACACGGGTCATCGACCGTATCGGAAACATGGACGCCGCCAAACAAGTAGCTCTGGCGCTGGGAATGCCCAATATGAACATTGAGCAGGAAGTTCGAGCCGACTACTTTCTCGATGTGTCCGTTATAATCGGTAGGGATTACGAGAACCTGAAGCCTTTCAAAGTCTATCAGTAGGCGCGAGACTCTCGGCAGAGCGGCGACATTTGCATTGTACATTGTTCATCATTCAGGAGGTTCGAACTGATTAAAAGCACCGTAAAGGATTTACGCTCCGATATCGTTCCAGGGCGGGCGGAAGACAAATCCCGGTTTACGCAAACTCCGGCTCGTGAGTTGGCGCGTCTGGCGATCGACTCCATACTGGACAAGAAAGGGAGGGACGTTCTTGTTTTGGACGTACACGACGTCAGCGGAATCGCCGACATATTCGTACTTGCGACGGGAGATTCCGATCTCCAGATCCGAGCGATCGTCGATACTATCAGGATGAGAACGAAGGAAGAATACGGGGAGAGACCGTGGCACGTCGAGGGACAGGATCACCTTCAATGGGTTCTGCTCGACTATGTCGATTTGGTCGTCCATATTTTTAATCCGGAAAAGCGATCTTATTATTCCCTGGAACGACTGTGGGGAGATGCGCCGTCAGAGTCTGTCGCGGATGATGGCGATGCCGCATCGGTACAATTGCTAATGCCAGAAGACGAATAGGGGTTATTACGGTGAGAAGGCACATATTTGGAATAGCTGCAGGCATCACTGCAACCGTTCTGCTTTTTCCGGGATGCTTCGGTATGGCCAACCAGGTTCTCGAACCCGACGATCAATTCGGACATCGATTCGCGGGACAGGCCGACGACGGTCGCCGGACCATCGTCATTGCGCCGGCCGACGAGTCGCGGACGTACAATATTTTCCCGGCCACCTACCAGACTGTAAACGTTCGCATAGCGCCGATAACGGATCAGAATGCCTCGACCGGGGTGCCCGTCGAGCTCCTTATCAAGGGCGCTTTTCCGGATGCCTGCACGACCCTGCACGATGTCGCTCAGGAGCGCGCGGGCAATATTATCAACATAAGTCTCGAGATGCGCCGGCCCCGCGGCGCCATCTGCGCGACCGTCCTCAGACCGTACCGATTCTACCTGGCGCTGGAAGGATTTTTTACGGAGGGATCGTACTCGGTTTTACTGAATGATCGCTCTCACCCGTTCGCAGTCCGTCGTCTTGGAGATGGCGCCATGTAATCTTAGATTGAGTAACGCAATCCTGCCGGCCCGTACGTAACGGTACGCTCAGCCGGTAACCACACCCAGACCGCCGTGCAAAACAAACCTACCGGATCCCGGCATTTCGGGGTCCTTGTATTGTTCGTCGCCATTGTCATTCTTGCAGCGGCCCCCTTTTCCAGCGGCGCACCCGACCGGCGTACCGGAGGCCCGGGAGATTCCAATTGCACCGTCGGCTGTCACAACAGCTTTGCCCTGAACAGTGGCTCGGGTTCGGTGAGTATCAGCGGGCCCGCTAATTACGAGGCGGGGCAGGCCGTCGACCTGACTGTTCGCGTCGCACTGACGGGTGCGAGGCGTTTCGGTTTCGAAATTATGGCCAAGGATGATTCTAATGCACACGTCGGAACGTGGGAACTCACAGATCAGAACTCCGGATTCGCCTCTGGAAATGTGAATTACGTGACCCACGGTCCGGCACCGTTCGTGTCGGATGAGAATACGTGGACCGTACGATGGAACGCCCCGGCCGTTCTTGTGGGAGATGTTACGTTCTATGCCGCTGGTAACGCCGCCAACGGCGACGGGAGTAACCAGGGCGATCGCATTTATACTACTAGTCTGACGCTCGCGCCAAACACCGCCACCTTCGTCGAGGCGGACGAAATTCCGGTCCGTTTTGAAGTTCTCGGCGTTTTCCCCAATCCCTGGGTCGAGCGAACGACCATCTCATACACGCTCAGTGAAGTGAGTAGCGTTTCGCTCGAACTCTACGATGCGGGAGGTAGACGCGTCATGTACAGGAACATCGGTGTGCTCTCGGCAGGCGAACACATGGAGCGCTTGAGCGCGGACGGTCTGAGAACCGGTGTCTACTTCTACCGTCTGGCGACGCGCTTCGGGGACAAAACCGGTAGCCTGTTCCTGGTCCGGTAGTCTCGCGGTCCGGAGCGGCTATTCGGCGGCCGAATCTCCCTGCAACTGCATGACGGCTTCGTACAAAGTCTGAATTTCCTCGGCCGTCTGTCGATAGGTAGAATCCCGTAGTACGTCTGCAATCGCATTCGTGAATTCGGCAGCCGCTTCGAAATCTCCGGCCTCGAGATAGGCGCCGCGAATCAGCTCGAGGAACTGGGCAGCTCTTTCCAGATCACGCGAGTTCCTCGGATAGTCGATTCTATGCAGAATGAGGGGTTCCGATTTTCGAAGAATCTGAACGGCTCGACTCTGTTCGCCCAACGCTCGGTAAGCCTGGGCCATGAAAATGAACGATCGCTCGTCTCCGGGAATGGTTTCGAAGGGCACCTCGTCCATGAACCAGTCGAGCAGTTCAAGGCCCTCCTCCGTTCTGTCCGAGTTGGCCAGGCCCTCCACGGTATGCGAGAAAATATTCCGGTAGTTGTCCACCATGCGGCGGATGTTCTCGTCGAAATAGACTGCGGGATCCTTAAGGCCGGTAAATCTGAATTTTCTCAATCGAGCCGGTGAAACGGACGGTACGACTCGACCCAGCGGCTCGTTGTGTTCGATCGGTACGACGCGGTAGGCCTGTCCTTCCAACTGGAAGAAATTCTGGAGATCCAGCTGGCCGTCCGGAGCCACGGTTACCGCGAAATAGATGGGTCTCTTCCAATCCTGTTGGGCGTTCGTCATCAACATATTCAGCGCCACCTGATCCGCAACATAAAGCAGATTGATTTCGGGGTTCAGGGCATAGGCCCGGCCTTCGAGGCGCCACTTCATCGGGCTCTGGATCTCACTCGAATCCTCGAGCTGAATACGTACTTCTCCCTGATTCAGTATCCGTGCCTTATTTACCGGAAGCTCAATTTCGCGTGGCAGCCAGCGCACAATTCCCAGCTGGTCGATCTGATCGTCGCTCATCGTGATCGGCAGAGGGGCGGATTCGCGCGACCACTGATTCTTGAGCTGTCGCACATACCAGGGCGTGTTGAGGAGCGACAGATTGGCCACCCGTACGTCGCGTCTTACGCCTTCGACTTCCTGGGCGTACCACAGCGGAAAAGTGTCGTTGTCGCCATTGGTGAATATGATGGCATTTTTTTCCAGACTCTCGAGCATGTTGAAAGCGTAGTCGCCTGCTACATGGCGGCCGGATCGATCGTGATCGTTGAAATTGACGATCATCATGAGGAGCGGGACTGCGGCGAACAGAATCCCGGATACGGCCAATACGACGCTTCGAAGCAGGCCTTCGCTATGAAACCGTTCCCGGAGCGTGTCGTGAAGCAACTGCAGAATTCCCGTCGCGCCGATACCGATCCAGATACTGAACGCGAAATAATTGGCGACATAGGAATAATCCCTTTCGCGCGGCTGGAGGGGCGTCTGGTTGAGATACAGGATGATTCCGATTCCTGTTATGAGGAAGAGGATCAGGACGGCGAATGCCCGACGCCAGTCTCTCAGAAAGTGGAACGATGCGCCGATCAGTCCCAACAGCAGCGGCAGTCCGTAGTAGGCATTCCGGCTCGCTTTCTCGCTCGGAGTCGTATATAAATACTGCTCCGTCTCCCGGTGGGAAAAGCCCGTGATGGGCGGCGCATCCTGTACGTCGCTCGCGCGGCCGACAAAATTCCAGAGGAAGTACCGGACGTACATGTGTCCGATCTGATACTTCCAGAAAAACTCGGAGTCCGAAGAATATCCCCGATATACCCTCATATGTGTAGGATCCGGCGAATATCTTCTCGGAAACCACGCCTCCCGGTCGACGTCGAGCGTTCCCGTACGATTATCGAATGTGTTACCTTTCAGGATGGGCGTGTTGCCGTACTGCTCGCGCTTGAGGTAGGAGACGATCGCTTCGACCGTTTCAGGGTTGTTCTCGTCGATGGGCGGATTGGCAGCGCTGCGGATGAAGATCAGCGCATAAGTCGAATACCCGATCACGACCATCACGATGCACAGAGTGACCAGATTGAGCGCCTGCTTCCGCCGCGTATGCGTATAGTAGACGGCGAAAGTCAGCGCTCCGATGAAGACGAGTGTCGAGAACAGGGGCGCACCCGTGTCGCCGATTACTCCTGGAAGCCACTGCACAATTCCGGGATAAACTATCAGGAATGCGACCGAAGAAACAGCACCGGTCGCCACCAGGCCCCAAAAACGTTTTTTGGGCGACCAGTCCCGGCCGTCGAATTCGATGAAATAAATGATCAGCGCGACGAAGAAGATGGCCAGCAGATTCAGCAGGTGAATGCCGATCGCCAATCCGAACAGATAGGAGATCAATACCAGATATCGGTTGGCGGCGAGGCCGAACGGATGCTGACCACCTATAAGCTGCGATTCTTCTTGCGCAGCCTGCTCCCGCCACTTCAGTATAAGCCACACTACCGCGGCCGTGAAAAACATCGACATCGCATAAACTTCCGCCTCGACGGCATTGAACCAGAAGGCATCTGAGAAGGCGAGACAGAGCGAGCCGATGATTCCGCTGGAATAGATGATCAATTTTTCTTCCATTGTCTCCGGAAGACCGCGCCACTCACGCATGAGTCGCACGACAACCAGGTAAGTGAACATGACCGTCAGCGCACTGAGCAGAACGGATATGAGATTGATTCGCAAACCGATATC
>JACZYK010000086.1 GCA_022571135.1 Bacteroidota bacterium | reverse complement strand
TGCGCCCGAATTTCGACCGGTGCCATGAGCGCTAGCATCAGGCAGCCGATAAACAATTTCACGGAAACCCAGCACATTGTCGAGCTCATATCTGCTTCGGTACCGTTCGTTATTAACGCTAGCGCATGGTCGTCCGCGCGTACAGGTATGCCATTTCGACGAGGCGGCCTCCGTTAGCGTCTGCTACGGCGAACTGTCCGCGACCGCCCCAGATCTGTGCTCCCCCAACCTCTCCCGCCTTGTTGAGGGCGTAGAATGACACGGTGAAATTGGGACGATCTTCGTCGTCCAGAAGGCGGGCCAGTTTGGTGTGTGAAGCAATCCGTTCACAGGCGTAGAGGCAGGCCTGTTCCGGGCTGTCACCCATTCGCATTCGCTCGACAATGAGGAAACTGCACAGGTTTTCGAGGTTGGCCTCTCCTCGCCCCGTCGAACCCGCGGCTCCTACCTCGTTGTCGACGTAGCAGCCGGCGCCGATAATCGGGGAGTCTCCAACCCGGCCCGGTATTTTGAACGCCAGACCGGAAGTAGTGGTCACGCCCGATATATTTCCTGCGAGATCGATCGCAGAGCAGTGTATCGTTCCCCAGTGCCTCTCCAGATCCTCGATGTTCTCGCCTATATCCTTGTCCTCCATCGAATGAGGCGGCAAATAGTCATCTCTATTCGAGAGACCCTCCTTCCACTCGACCCACCTCTCCCTGGCGCGATCCGTGAGCAGGTCCTCTATCTTGAATCCGTGCATTTGTGCGAATCTCTGAGCCCCGAGGCCTACCAAAAGCACGTGATCACTCCGATCCAGAACCAGCTTTGCGACTTTCGAGGGCGTTTTTATTCCCTCGAGCGCGGCGACGCCGCCCGCGCGGCAGCTTGGCCCGTGCATCACGCATGAATCGAGCTGAACCGCGCCCGCCTCGTTCGGAAGACCTCCGTATCCGACGCTCATGTCCTTCGGATCTTCCTCGACGATATTTACGCCTGCGATTACGGCGTCGAGCGCGTCGGCTCCACTCTGGATCATTTCGATTGCCTTAAGGACGGATCGTTGTCCATTACGGCTGGAAATGGCAATCGGACCGGCTTTGGGCATGACGGATGAAGACCTGATCTCTCCGAGCGTCCGTCCGACCGGCAGAACGGCGGCGCCGATACCCGCCAACGCACCGGATTTCAAAAAATCTCGGCGTGAAGAAGCTTTTGCAAACGACATATCCTGTGCATCGGAAGTTGAAAGGGGCGTAAATTTCAGAACGGATGATACGATGAAGATCGCCTCATTTTCTCAACTAACCCAATATCCGCTAAAAAACAGCTGAATTGAAACAAACTGATCGCCCGATGATAGGGCGTCTTCACATATTGACGGACTTTCACTTTCAGCAGCGCCTGTCGCACGCTGAAATCGCCCGGTTTGCAATTGAAGGGGGCGCCGACGCCATTCAATTCCGGCAGAAAACAGGCAATGTCCGGCACATTCTCAGAGAGGCCGGACGAGTTGCAACGATATGCAGAGAATCCGAGGTACTGTTTCTGGTAAATGATGGTGTGTCCATCGCACAGGCAGTTGGCGCCGGAGGCGTTCATCTTGGACTGGATGATTTCCCGATCGTAGATGCACGCACAATACTCGGACCGGATCCGGTGATCGGCGCTACGGCCACGACGCTCGAACAGGCGCTCCGGGCGCAAGACCTTGGTGCGGATTACATCGGCTTTGGCCCCGTTTTTTCAACCGGGTCGAAATCCAGTCCTGCGTCCATAAAGGGAATCTCGGGGCTCACGGAAGTCTGCTGCCACCTTACTATTCCAGTTCTCGCAATTGCCGGCATTACGCCCGAGCGCGTGCGTCCGGTACTCGAGGCGGGCGCCCACGGCGTGGCCATCATGACCTCCGTGACGGTTTCGGAAGATCCGAGAGCGGTAACCGCATCCATCCGGGAGGAAATAGAGAAATACGCCCCCTAGTGCTTAGTCCAACAAATCCGCGTACATTCGAGCGCCGTTGGATCCCTTCCAACTTCGTTGCACCTCCTTGCCGTAGCCCTGCTACGCCGCATTGGCACGCCTTGTCGGCCGGACGCCACGACGCTCTCGGTGTTGCGCTGATTTATCCGACTAAGCACTGGATGTCCGCCGTGCCGGTAGATTGACCGAGACTGTTATATCTTTATTTGATCCATTCAAGCAAATTATTGAACGATATGTCCGGCATGGATGCACAGACTCTTGCTCGTAGGCAGAATCAGCTTCGGCGCGCGATGATAGAGTCGAATCTATCGGGATTCGCTATCAATCCCGGTCCCAGCCTTACCTATCTGACCGGTCTTCATTTCCACCTGAGCGAGCGTCCAGTGGTCTTCCTTATTCCGGCCGAAGGCAGACCGTCTCTTGTCCTTCCCGAGCTAGAGAGCCAGAAAGTCTCTGATGCCGCTCTCGATCTGGCTTCATTCACGTATACCGAGTCGCTTGACAACTGGGCGCAGGCTTTCGACAAAGGCATGCAGTCTGCCGGTCTCCGGAGGGGCGCTGTTGGAATCGAACCGAGAAACCTTCGAGTCCTCGAATTGAGATTCCTCGAGGGAGCAGCTCCCGCAGTCCAATTCATATCGGGAGAGCAGGCTCTCGCCAGCCTTCGCATGCACAAAGAAGCGGAAGAACTCGACTGCATGCGAAAGGCCACGGTCATAGCCGAACAGGCACTACTCGACACGCTTCCGTCTGTGCGCGAGGGCGTTTCCGAGAGAACCATCGCCGCCACGTTGATCCAGCATCTTCTTCGGAATGGATCAGACGGAGAACTCCCATTTCAACCTATTATCGCATTCGGGGCGAACTCCGCCAATCCGCATGCCGTACCAAGCGATTACGAAGTGAAAGCCGGAGACCTCGTGCTGTTCGACTGGGGCGCCAATTACCTGGGTTATTTCTCCGATCTCACCCGGATGTTCGCTCTCGGAGAACCCGAGCCCGAGCTCATGAACATTGTCCGTATTGTTGAACAGAGTAACGCCGCCGGACGAGACGCGGTCCGCTCCGGTGTTCGGGCCGGTGCGATCGACGACGCCTCACGTAAAGTTATTGTAGACGCTGGTTACGGAGACCGCTTCATACACCGAACAGGACATGGACTCGGCCTCGAGGTCCACGAGGAGCCCTATATTCGCGCCGACAACGAACGTATTCTGGAGGAAGGGATGACTTTCACCATCGAGCCGGGCATATATCTGACTGGCCGCGGAGGCGCTCGCATTGAAGACGACATGGTCGTCACCTCGAGTGGTGGAGAAAGTCTGAGCACTCTTTCTCGAGGACTGCGCATTCTGAGTCTATGACGTCGCCTACCCGCATTCTGATCATCGCGCGCAGTGACGGGGATGCCGAATGGCTGGTATTGCTGCTGTCGGGACTGAAGGAACAGGGATTTGAGATTGGTTCCGTGGCGACGCCTGAGCAATTCTTGGGCAGCGATTCATTGCAGAAGTCAGACGTTATCGTGATCGACGTCTCAGTCGACGCTGAATGGTCCGATTTACTCCTGCACGATTTGACGATCCAACAATCATCGACACCGGTCATTCTGACGGTCGAGAAACAAAATGCTTCGGATATGTCCTCGGTCGTCAGACGTGGCGCACAGGATTTCATAATCAAGGATTCCGATACACCGGAAGTCGTTCTGAGGATCCTGCTTCATGCCACCGATCGATCGCATATTCTTCGCGCCACCCAGGAGGCCGAAGAGAGAGTTCGGGCGATTATTGAAAATATTTCGGACGGAATCCTCATCGTGGACGAGGCCGATACCATTTTGTATGCCAATCCTGCTTGCGAGGATCTACTTAACAAGCCTCTGATCGAGCTGCTTGGCGCACCGCTGGATATCGAGATACCCGAGTCCTCCCAGGCGGTCGTGGAAATCGAGTATTCTCCGGAATACTCGATCATAGCCTCCCTCCGGTGGGTGCCCATTCGTTGGGAGGGTCGCAACGTGCGTCTCTATACGATTCGGGATATATCCGCTGAACACGAAGTCCGAGAGCAGCTCAAGCGAACGAAGGAAGAAGCGGAGCGGTTAGCCGCGCTAAAAGCTTCCTTCCTGGCCAATATGAGTCACGAACTTCGAATGCCGCTGGCCAGCATCATTGGATTTGCTCAACTCATCGAAGAAGGCGTCGAGAATCCTGATTTCAAGGAGTTTTCCGGAATGATCGTGGAGAGCGGCAACCGGCTGCTTGAGACGATTAATTCCGTTCTGGAACTGACACGGCTCGACGCCGAATCATTCGCTATTCGGCAGAAGAACCTGTCGCTGGCTGTAGAAATTCGCGACGTCGTGAACGGGTTGAAACCTCTTCTGGACGAAAAGATGATTCCGGTCAAGATTGTTTCCGACGACGATGGCTGGATCCGGGCTGATCCCGTCGTCATCCAGCGCATCTTCACCAACATCATTGGAAATGCGATCAAGTTCACGGATGAAGGAGAAATCACCGTTACGATTTCGAGCGGCTCCCAGATGATTACGTGTGCGGTGTCAGATACCGGTATCGGTATCGACCCGGACTTCCTTCCCAATGTGTTCGATGAGTTCGCTCAGGAAAGCATGGGGCGTGGAAGAGCGCATGAAGGCTCCGGACTCGGTATGGCCATTACGCGTCGACTGATCCAGTCCATGGGAGGATCCATTGAAGTGACGAGTGAAAAAGGAAAGGGCTCTACTTTTTCCGTTCGTTTCCCCCGGCTGGCAGGCACTCCCGAGGGCGATTGAGAAAAAATAATTCCTGTCAGAGCGTAAACGACCATCGCCGATGAATACTCCTCTCATTACCGAGCCAACAACGCTTTTTGCTTTTCTTGCAGCCATTTTAGGTCTCGTGTTCTGGCTCAGCACCCTCGAGCGCCTGAAAAAATTCTTCGGGTATGCGCCACCGGTGATCTGGGCGTATTTCGTTCCGATGATCATGACGACGATCGGGATTACTCCCGTGAGTAACATGGTTTATGGCTGGATGTCCCGATTCCTTTTGCCCTTCGCCCTTTTTCTCCTCATGATCACGGTCGATGTTCCCGCGATCCTCAGGCTCGGCCGGATTGCACTGATCATGATGCTGGTCGGAACGGCAGGAATTGTTATAGGAGGTCCGATCGCCTACATGATGTTCTCCACGGCATTGCCGGAAGACGCCTGGAAGGGCCTCGCTGCGTTGTCCGGAAGCTGGATCGGTGGCACGGCCAATATGATAGCCATCAAGGAGAGCGTGGGCGCCTCTGACGCCATGCTCGGCCCTATCATCGTCGTCGACACGGTAGTAGGTTACGGATGGATGGGGATACTTATCTTTCTCAGCACGATCCAGAAAAAATTCGACAAGTGGGTCAAGGCGGATACGTCTGTCATTGAATCCACGAACGCGAAACTGAAGGAACTCGACACGACCCGGCGCCCAATCGAGATCACGGACCTGGCCGTCATTCTCGGTCTCACGTTCGCAGCCACCGTCATCGCAGTCAATATAGGAGACACGCTTCCAAAGCTGGGGGATCCGACTATCATCAGCCCGACAACCTGGGCGGTTCTGATCGTTGTGACCATCGGGCTTGTTCTTTCGTTTACTCCTCTGCGTCGTCTCGAAAGACCCGGTGCATCGAGGGTTGGCTTTGTTGCTCTCTATCTGCTACTGACCTCGATTGGCGCGCAAGCTAATCTCACCGCCGTTTTCGAAGCCCCCGTATATCTGCTCACCGGCGTCGTATGGCTCGCGATTCACGTTGGCCTACTTATAATCGTGGCGAAACTGATACACGCGCCGCTCTTCTTCGTGGCCACAGGAAGCATGGCTAACGTGGGAGGCGCCGCGAGCGCCCCCATCGTGGCGAGTGTTTATCTACCGGCCATGGCTCCGGTCGGTCTCCTCATGGCCGTAGCGGGGTACATTCTCGGCATCTATGCCGCCATTGGTTGCGCATGGATGCTGGGAGCTCTTGCCGGGATGTGACATGTTCCCTCGGCTGAAGACGGGGGATTATCTTCCGTTATTACTCGTGGGGTAATATTTCTAGGCTGCATCCAGAGCAGTGCTCAATCGTTCGGCTTCGTCGACCAGAGACTCAATCGCCGAAACGCCCGTTTTCCAGAAACCACCATCGCGCAGGTCTATTCCCAGTCGGCTTACAAGTTTGTGCGGCCAGTCGGAACCGCCTGCAGCGAGAAGCTCCCGATACGCGCGGGAGAAAGCGTCTCCCTCTTCCAGATACTTCTTGTAAAGTGCGAGGACCAGAAGTTCTCCAAACGCATAGGCGTAGACATAGCCTGGCGTGTGCAGGAAGTGAGGGATGTAGCTCCACCATAACCGATAGTCGTCCGTGAGGGTTACACTGCCGCGAAACATGTCTCTTTGCGTTTCCATCCACGCGTCTGAGATTATATCTACGGACAATTCTCCTTCCGAACGCCGGGCATTATGGATCCTGTCCTCGAAGCGATTCATCGCAACCTGTCGGAAGACCGTCGCAATCGTGTCGTCGATTTTCGAAATCAGCATCGACAGCCGATTCCTGTCGTCCGTTTCCTCCGAAAGTAGCCTCTGGAAAACGAGCATCTCTCCAAAGACGGATGCCATCTCGGCCGTCGTCAGTGGTGTGTCGGCATGGAAAATGCCCTGCTCACGAGAAAGATACTGGTGGGCTCCATGCCCGAGTTCATGAGCCAGAGTCTGGACATCCCTCACTCTGCCCAGGTAATTCATCAATATGTACGGGTGAGTGCTGGGAACAGCCCCATGACTGAACGCCCCACCCCTCTTATTCGGCGCCAGAGCTGCATCGATCCAGTTTTTTTCAAAGAACTGATCCACGATGTCTCCCAGTTCGGGATGAAAATCTCTGTACGCCTCGGAAACGACCTTCCTGGCCTCCGCCCACTGAATTTCCCTGTCTACCTCCTCGACCGGGGCATATCGGTCGTAATCGAACATCTCCTCGATCCCTAGAATGCGCCGCTTGATCTCGTAGTACCTGGCAACGACGGAATAGCCGCTGGTAACCGCCTCGATCAGCGAGTTGACCGTTTCGTCATCCACTTCATTCGAAAGATTCCGTGATGATATCCAGGAGGGATACGCTCTCAGTCGGTCGTCCGTGGCTTTGTCGCACAGGATCGTATTGAAAATATATGTCAGGGGACGGCTCAGTCTTCGAAGTCCGGCGGTGAAGGACCTGGCAGCGGCGATACGTACCTGCCTGTCGGCATCATGAAATTTGGCGAGAATTTCCTGCTGTGTCAGCAGCGATCCTTCCAGTTCATAGCGTGCCTCCCCCAATGTTTCATCGAAAAACCTGTTCCACGCACTTCGACCGGTGACGTCCTTTTCGACAAGGATCTTCTCCTCAGGCTCGGTAAGGAGATACGGACGCATGATTCTCTGCATCTCCAGATGGTGCCTGAAGCGGTTCGTACGTTCGTCTTCCAGAAGTCCTGATGCGATATCTTCGTCCAAGTGGGCCCACTCCAGTTCGAAAAATAGAAGTTGCGTGGAGATAGCGGTGTACTTCTCTCTGACCTCCTGGAGCAACGCGCCTCGCCGCTCGTCTCCGGAATCGGTAGACCACCACAGATATGCATAGGTAAAGGCCCGTCCGGCACGATCCCGAATTTCCGCCAACCGATCCATGGCCTCAACGAGCTGCTCTGCATCGAAAGCCGAAACGCGGGTTTTGTACGAAATGGCGAACTGCTCTGCAAGATGCTTACAAGCTTCGAGATCTGTCCTGAGAAGATCAGAATCACCGTATAGATCAGTTAGATCCCATCGGATATTTTCTGCTCCGGCTGAAGACACAGGTTTTGACATGTGCAAGAAGTCTGGTTGAGTGAAACAATTCGGACCGTGTCGCTACAAATTAGTTGCAACGACTCGGATAATGGAAAAGTGGAGGACCGGTTCGGCGCTGAACAATTCCGCCCGCTGCGATACTCAGATCGCGTTCGTTTGATCGAAGACAAAGGAACGGAATCGTCAATTAACATTTCAACGCTCGTGCTATTTTACTCAGATCCCTGGATATCAGTCGAGGAAGACCTAACGTGAATCTCCCCGCTTTACTAAAACCGTTGCAGGGTGCTGTTTTTGCAATCGTTCTACTTGCAGGATGCGCCCGAAACACCGGAGATAATGCCGGCGACGGCGTCGCCGATCCGTCCTGGGAGACGGCCCGGCAGACGACGATGGTTGCCGAGATCAAAAAAGCACGGCCGGATTTTTCGCTCCCTACGCTCGCTGGCGACACGCTTTCCTCTTCGGACCTGGACAATAAAGTCGTGCTCGTGAATTTCTGGGCCACGTGGTGTGGTCCCTGCGTCATCGAGACGCCGGAGCTCGTTGCTCTTCACGATGAGTGGAAAGACAGACCGTTTGAAATAGTCGGCATTTCGATGGATGAGGAGGGATTCGAGATCGTTGCTCCTTTCGCTGACGATTTCCAGATATCCTATCCCATTATTCTCGACGACGGAGATTTGGCGGATGAATTTGGAGGCGTTTATGCGCTCCCAACTACTTTTATCGTGGATGCCGCGGGGCAGATTCGCCACCGCTTTATCGGCATTTTCCCGATCGAGGATATGCGAGAGGAACTGGAAAAGCTTCTGGACCAAGCGAACTGATCAGGGCCTGTAAACAGGCCCTAGACAATCGATTTCTCAGGCTCCGTAGCCTGGGCCGTGTTCGGAACAAAATATCCAACCGTCAGCGCATCCGTTAAGAAAGTCCGTTTGGCAGCGTTCTTGACCTCTTCCGCGGTCACGGATGCGATTCTGTCCAGAAAAGTCGTATACAACTTCCAGTCTCCGGCAGCGATGGCCTCATTGAGTTGGGCTGCTACGGAGAATGCTCCGTCGCGACTGAAAGCGACCTGGGCTTTCATTTTCGAAACGGCCCGCTCCAATTCCGAAACGAAAACGTTCTCTGCGGTCAGGGTGTCCATTTCGCCGAGTATGGCTTTCTCGACCGTATCGTGCTCTGTTTCCTGTCCGAGCATAGCGAAGACATGAAACAGACCTGGATCCCTGTGGAGCGATGGACCTGCGGACACACTG
>JACZYK010000085.1 GCA_022571135.1 Bacteroidota bacterium | reverse complement strand
GCTGGGGCCTCGTCCGATGGGCGACGCCCCTCCTGAAGATCATGATGGACGGTCAGGTCGGCATTCCTGACTATCAATGCCGGCAGTTGCTGGGCGATGGTTATCGGCGCCTCGATGTGAGTTTTCCTCCGGGTGAGGGAATATCCCTCGACGACACGGGAAAACTCGAAGAGATGTTACGATTTGTAGAGGAATTGAGTCCTGAAATCGACGCCGTCGCTGCGTGGTTGCGCAAGGGCTGAGTCAGGCCCTAGTCACATACCGATGACATGCATCACCGCGCCGGTTACGGCTCCGGCAAGAGCCGCGCGGAGCTCGTCGATTCGCGCCAATGTGAGTCCTTCCTGCTTGAGCGCTTCCATTTCTGCCAGATCGACTTTTGTGCGAACGAGCCACTCCAACTCGTTCTTCGTAAGAACGCCGGTGGCCAGAAGGCCGGTCCATCTTTCCAGATCCAGGCGACTGTTGCTTACGAACACCCTACCCGATTCCAGGATGGCTTCTCTGTGAGCGGAAGATATCTCCTTCAGGTGACTCCTGAACCGCATCATCACCTCCTGGATGAATGACTTGTCGTCCATGCTTTCTCCGCTATCTTTTTCCCGCTTTAATCTTTCCGCTTTCCAGACCGATAATCGTATCGAAGGCGTCGGATATCTGAAGCCTGGCTTCCGCGATGAATGGGCCCGAAAGAGATCCTTCCGCTTTCCATCGCTTGAGAAAACCGCCGAGCAGATTTCGATCCGGATCGAGCAGGATCTGCCACTGACGAGTCGAAAGGTTGTTGCGGGGTCTGCCTTTGGCGAATTCGTACGCCTTCTCCAGTTCCAGGCCCAGTTTATCGACCTCCTTGGCCTGCTTATCGAACGGCATCTCAGCCTTCTCCATAAGTTTCAGCGACTCCACCTTTAAGTCCGTCGCCAGCCTGTATGCCGTCTGACTGAACGGTGCGATCGAAGCCGAACATGCGGCCAACCATACCATCAGTAGAATCGAAGCGAGCACATGAGTGCGAAGATGAACGAGTGCCGTCATGCCTGAAACGATCTGAATCCCAGTTTCTCATATCCTCCTGTTGCAGCAGAGTCCATTACTGAAAACGAAAAAACCTTGACCTGAACGACGCGAGATTCGAACGGGACGGTCTACTGCCTGGCAGGCATGATGGTCTAGCCACCGCAAAGAAGATGGCCCGCGCAGCAATGGAACGAGCCGGGATACGGTCCGTCCAAATGCACACGATATTTTCCTACTGTCCGATATGCGGAAAATCATACATATCGATATGGATGCCTTCTATGCATCCGTCGAGCAGAGGGACAATCCGGAACTCAGGGGTCGTCCCGTGGCGGTCGGTGGCTCGTCGAATAGAGGAGTTGTCGCTGCCGCGAGTTACGAGGCCCGCGCATATGGCGTCCACTCAGCCATGCCGTCGGCGGTTGCACACAGAAAATGTCCCAACCTTGTATTTGTAAGGGCACGTTTTGAGGTCTACACGGCCGTATCCCGTCAGATCAGGAAGATTTTTAAACGGTATACGGACCTTGTTGAACCTCTCTCGCTGGATGAGGCTTTTCTTGATGTTACGAATCCGAAGGCGGGTCCTCAGTCGGCGACGCTCATCGCACAGGAAATCAGGCAGGCTATACGAGACGAGACCGGTCTTACGGCTTCGGCCGGCGTCTCATTCAACAAGTTTCTGGCAAAAGTCGGGTCGGGGATGGACAAGCCCGATGGATTGACACTGATTGCTCCCGAGGCCGCTCCTTCATTTATGGCGCGGCTACCTATCGAAAAGTTTTTCGGCATTGGAGCGGTCACGGCCAGGAGGATGCATGAAATAGGAGTTCGAAACGGGCACGATCTGCTCCTTCTCAGCGAGGACGAACTGGTCGCGCGTTTTGGCAAGGCCGGTAAATTCTATTATCGAATCGTCCGATGCGAGGACGATCGTCCGGTCAGGACGCACCGCATTCGTAAATCGATAGGGGCGGAGAGAACCTTCGAGAGGGATATCGGCGAACTATCCGATCTCCGCGAAAAGCTACGGCAGGTGGTGGACAAGGTCGCGGATCGCATGGAGCGAGCGGCGGTGATGGGTCACACGGTAACCGTCAAAATCAAATACCACGATTTTGTAGTGACAACCCGCCAGACTACATCGTCGCAGGTGCTTTATGAGAAGGAAGAATTGTTCGAGATCGCGGATCTCCTGCTGCGCTATGCTCCAGAGCCGCCCCTACGACCGGTTCGCCTGATCGGCGTCTCCGTGTCGAAGCTTCGCATGATGCGAGACGGTCCATGGCCTGAACAGTTGCGCCTCGCATTTGCCGAGACGGATGAGCCATAAACTCTGAAATGAAGTACAGCGCAGCCCGACGTTCTTCAATCTGTTCGTCACCCATAAGAACGCTCCGCACGTACTGATTCCTCGCTTCGCGCTGAAGCAGTGAGTAGTCTCGAACCGACATGGGCGACAAACGCACCTCGGCAGAGCCGTCCGTCTGGACAAGAAAGGGTTCATTTCGGCTTACATCGATGTGGAAGCCATCCGAGAGAATCTCTTCGAGTCGAGTGGTCTGAATGGTCGCTGACATTGGACGATACGCGTTGAATTAGTGTTGGTCCAATGATATTGATGGGCTATGACACCATTATGTCATACCACCGAAAACTCCGGGTATTTTTTCGTTTCCCGTAGGCGTAACACCCACACGCGCTCGCGGCCCAGCTGACTGGTTTATTTTCGTTTCATACGACGATCCGCGAGGTCGATCGTAAGAGCTGCCGGGCCCACCATGACCAAACCGCCGATGAAGGATTCCCGGGCATGTTCTCGTCAACCACCGGAAACGGCCTGCATGACGGTGATGGTATCGCCCTCTTTCAGGCCGGTTTCCAGGCTATCCAGCCACCGAATATCGGTATCACCGACGAAAAGGAGGATATGCGGCCGAAGCGCTCCGGTGTCGTCGAAGAGATGAACCCTCAGGGCGGGTACCTCTTCTAACAGATCGTCGAGGGATTCGCGGACGTTGGAACCGACCGTCTGAAAGTTTCGCCTTCCGCCGGTGACCATCGACAATACACTCGAAATCCAGATATCGACCGAAGGATTATCCATCGTTGTCCTGGAAGACTCGCACCGTCAGAATGCGGGGAAGTGTATAGGGCAGCGTCTGCCACGATTCCCCCCCGTCGTTACTGGTGTGTACGGTCCCCGACGTGGTTCCGAAATACACGCCGCACGGATCCAGTCCGTCAATGTCCATCGCGCTCCGAAGCACGCCCGCGTAGAATCGCTTTGAAGAGAGTCCCTCTCCCATCGGCTCCCAGGAGTCACCGCGATCCCGGCTCCGATAGATCAGACATTTTCCATCGGCCGGCAGCCGGTACTCGTCGCTGTGCAGGGGAAAACAGAACAAGAAACCCGAATGAGGATCGCGGACCAACGGGAAGCCGAACGTAGACGGCAGGCCGTTCTGAATGGATTGCCAGGAATCGCCACCGTCCATGGATCGGTACATGCCCCTGTGATTCTGCTGCCAGATTGTATCCGGGTTTTCCGGATCCTGTACGAGCGCGTGGACGCAGACACCTATGTCCGGATGGTCCTTATCCGGAATGATGATCTGTACACCGTTGTTCTTCGGTGTCCAGCTCATACCACCGTCTTCCGTCCGAAAAACGCCCACGGCCGAGATGCCGCACCACATCCGTTCAGAGTTATGAGAATCTCTGAGAAAGGCGTGCGCGCACATTCCTCCGGCGCCCGGATTCCAGCCTGATCGGGTCGGGTGCTCGTTGAGTCCGCTCACCGGACGCCAGGTGTCTCCATGGTCCGTGCTTCGAAACAGCCCGGCTTCGTCCACCCCGGCATGGAACGCGTCTCCCTCGGTGGATATGAACCAGATCTGATTGAGCTTTCGGCCGGTTTCCTCCGCGAATTTCGGTCCGTCGACGATCTGGGTCCAGCTTTCGAGATCCAAACTGCGGTGAAGCGCCGGGCCGTAGACATCGCTGGCGGTTGCGACCAGGATCTCGCCATTCGTCGTGCGGGCGGCGGCTGTGACCTTCCAACCCTTAAAAAGAGGACCAGTCATAGTCCAGGATCGTCTATCGGCATCGGATCGAAGCAGAAACGCTCCCTTGATCGTGCCGACGAGCACGAGAATAGACATGAATTCAACCTCGTCTTGGTGTCTGGGGCCAGCCAAGAAAACATCTTTCCGGAATCATGCAAGGAATCCCGTCCAGAATCGCTATCCACTCGGCATCAGTCCAGTTCGGTTATGGTCTCCCTAACATTAATGTTGCCCTCCACATAGCCTTCAAGCAGCTTCTCATAACAACCTGCCGTCTGCCAGATCATGCGCTATCGCGCTGCCCACGAGTCCGGCTCCAAGTATGGTTATTTGCATAGAGTCTAACGTTTATAGTATTTGTGGTATCTATCGAGGCGCGGTTCAGATCCTCCGGTTGACTTGCCGGCATCTGGATCGATTCAACCGTGATGCCATTCGTCGGAGTCATCGGGCGATAGCCCAAGAATATCCCCTTCCGTATTGCATCCGAGACCGAGAACGGTCCGATTCGCATAGGCGAAGTAGGAGGTGACCTGATTAATCTCGAGGATTTCGGCGTCTGACAGACCTTGGGCCCGGAGCGTCTCAATATCCTCTTTTTCTACGTCACGAGGAGACAGTGTAAGGCGCTTGACGTATTTAAAGATCGCCCGTTCGCGTTCATCGAAAGCGCATTCGAAGGAGTCGGCTCCAAAGGCTTGGTGGATCCTGTTTGCCCGGTCGTCGTCCTGGAGTAGTCTTCTCAACCCTCGAAAGTGATGTTCAACGCAGTACGCGCACCGGTTCAACATGCTCGTGTATAGTCCGATCGTTTCCAGAAGCGGCTTCGGGAGTACGTTGCCCGAGTGATGCATTACGCTGGTGTACAGTTTCATATGGCCCTCGAGCGTATGAGGTCGCAGGCCATGTATCATCACGATGTTATCGAGGTATCCGTTCCTACTTTTTATCTGATCATAGAGCCCCCGCAGACGGTTCTCGGATTCCTCATAGGATATTGTCTTGATCCAGCTCATCAGTTTCGGTGTTGAATGCTGATTTCTAGTTCTCTCGTTCCTTCATTCGGGTCGCGGTCGGAATTTAGTGCTATGGCCGTTCGAAATTGAGTGAGATTTGCACAGTTCGGCCCTTTTCCCGACGCCGCGGAGTCCGGCTTTTTTGATCAAAAAGGAACTCCCCTGCAATAAACGTGTATACACATTACATACAACACATGTATAATATGTGTTTTTCATATTGATTGACTTTATGTGCTATGTATGTGTACTGTTTATATGTGTCAGAGTACCCCGCGTGGGCCTATGGAAGGGTCCTTTCGAGCAGGGCGCCGGTTGTTGTGCTCTCCGGTGGAAGGGTAATTGCGCGCAGGCGCATACAGCAACTGCGAGGCATTGCTCCGGGGGACCGGGCGAACCGGGTACAGCGCCTGTGCCCGGAAGCCGTTCTGCGGATCCGTGATATACAGCTGGAGCAGGCCTGCTGGGATGACGTACTGCGGGAAATCAACACGATCACGCCTTTTATCGAGGTGCACGATCCTCCCTTCGTGTATTTCGCCGGGGCCGATTTTGCAGATGTCCGCTCGCTTTCTGCCCGTCTATCGGTCCAGATCGGGGCCGGGGAGTACCGGTCGTCGGCACAGCTCGCCGCACTTCGGTCCGCGGAGGGGCATGTGCTGCAACTCAGGCCGCGCCGGTGGAAAGCGTTTCTGCGACGATTCGAAGTCGATCGCCTGGCGGAACTGGACTTTCCGGAGGATATGCTCGAGCAGCTTCAACTGTTCGGGTATTCGACGCTGGATGGGGTGCGCAAACTCAATGAGCGGCAGATTCAGGCACAATTCGGTAATGACGGGAATCGTTTATACCGAATGTTGCATCCGAAGAAGGAAGCCCGGATTCCTTTGTACCGGCCGTCTTCGTCAGTTGAGATCTGGCACGAGTTCGACGATACGGTAGCCGCGGAGCCGGGTGTTCTGGAGCCGATATTGATGGACCTCGTCGACCGGGCGTCCCGGCGCCTGGGCGTTTATCGATGCCAACGGATTCGGGTGGGGATTCAACATGCTCGCGCAGCGGAGCCGAGATGGGAGGGCAGGATTCTTTCCGCACCCCGAAGCGTTCCGGGCACGCTGTATAGCCTTGCCGCGCCCTTGCTCGGGCAATTACTCGGTCTCGGAATGGAGGTTGAAGGAATAGGAATTCGGCTCGAATCCCTGCGTCCCCCGTCCGCGGAGCAGGCAGCGCTTTTCAATGAGCGCCCGGCCGTATTGGGAGCCGTTCGGAACGTTCACCGGCGATATCCGGGTTTGATCCGACGCGCCGTGCTGCAGGCTGACGCGCTGTTCGAAGAGGATGAGGTGACGCTTGAGACGGTCGTGACGGGCGGATCCGAATGAGGGGAGGCTTCTCCAGAGGGGCGAAGGTCTGCGCTCAGAGCCTGACGAGACCTCGGTGCACGCGAAGCAGGAAACTGGCGGAAACGCGTTCTTCAAGCGGAAGAATAGTCGGCCAGTCCTCGCCTTCTGAGCCCTCGTAGATCCCCCTTTCCAGTCGATACTCTCCGTTCACAGGAATGTGACTCTCCCAGACAAGAACGCCCAAGATTCCCGTCTCCAGTTCGGCCTCGACTCGAAGCGTGTCCCGGTAAACGTCTCCGGGTTGGAGAAACCACGGGGGGCTCAGGCACAAGAGTTCGGCGACCGTATAGACGGTAACCCAGTCATCGTCGACCCGTTTCTGCAAGATGGGCATAGATGGTTTGATACATCCCAGAAGGGCCAGGTCACGGTCGCCGTCGTTACGAATTTCCATCCTTATGTCGAAATCCAGGAACGGCTGAGCGCCCTCGATGATCTGGACATCGTATAGGTCCTGATCGGCGTGGAATGAGACGGATCGAGAATCGTCGTCCGGTCCAATGATCCGGCAGCCGGAGACGAGAAAAACTGCGAGTGCCGCAAGGCGTAACACCCGGCACCGCGGTGTATGAGGCACCATGGCTCCAGAAGGTTTCGGATGTCTTTACGGACGATAATGGCTGTCTTCGGGCTATGTTCCGACAAAACGGAACCTGATTACCGCTAATCTTCAGCCGGTGTGACAGAGGAGTGTCACAGGCTGCACCTATACTGTAATGGTCTATCGGCCAGTTGTAAAATCTTGGCTTTCTGAAACTCATCTTTCACGATCGCCATGTCCGCCCTCGTTAGCGAAGATACGTGATACCGCACAGCCTTCTCGACGCCCTTGACCGCGGTCTTGGATTTATCAGCATCCTTGGTGTCTGTTGATTGTGCGACAGTCGTGCCCGAGAAGAGGAGAAATCCTGTCAGAAGTAGAGTTGACTTTTTCATTGGATTGACGACCGTATGTTCGGATGTGCCCTAACTAAATAGGTAATACAGGTATGTGAACGATACGTTGGTCCGTGTTTCATTGAGTATAGCCCAAGATAGCGCTGGATCCTTACGGCGCTGCTTCATCCCGTCGATCGTGACGAGGTCCTGGGTGATCTCGTCGAGCTTCACGCCCACTACGTGCTCGAATATGGCGCCTTTCGTGCCGACTTGTGGTACCGGTTCCAGGTGTTCAGATCAGCGCCCAGCTTTTTTTTCAAACACTCTATTGGTCTTCCCAGATGTTCTCCAATTATCTCAAACTCACCATCCGGACGCTCAACAAGCAGAAGATCCAGGGTGCGATCAATCTTTTTGGCCTATCCGTTGGTATTGCCGTCTCGCTTCTTCTGCTGCTGTTTGTCCAAAATGAGCTTTCGTATGACACCACACATGCAAAGGCAGATCGCATTCACAGAGCCTGGGTGCTTGAGGATTACGGAGCAGGCCGACAGCATTTTAATACTACAACTCCGGTGCCACTAGGGCCTACGCTGAAAGAATCGTTGCCGGAGATCGAAATGTTCGCTCGCTACGATCGAGTAGGGGCCACCGTACGGCGCGGAGATGTCGGCTTCAACGAACGGCTCTATATGGTTGATGATTCCTTCATCGACATTTTTGATTTCGAAATACTCGATGGGCGGAAAGATGGCATGTTTTCATCGCAGGACCACATCGTTCTCACAAGATCATCGGCCGAGCGCTACTTCGGGCAGGAAGATCCCATAGGACAGACGATGATCATCGAAGTTGGCGATGAGACCCGGCAGTTTGTGGTGTCCGGTCTTCTCGAGGACACACCGCTCAACTCAAGTTTACAGTTTGAATTTCTTATACCGTTCTCTGTCTCAGAATGGCTGTATCCCGAGCGCATGTTCACCTCCTGGTTTAACGTAAGTCCCGAAACGTATATCCTGTTCAGAGAGGGAGCATCGATTGCGGAGGCTGAGGCCAAGATGAAGCCGCTCTTCAATCGACTGCTGGCTGATCGTCTTGAGCCGGATCAATACAGCGTCGGTTTTCAACCGCTTCTGGACATACGCATGAATCCTGATTTTCCGCAGGGATATTCGACCGTCATTAATCCGTTTTACGTACAAATATTGCTGGGTATTGCAATTCTAGTCTTGGCTATTGCCTGCATAAACTTCGTGATGCTCTCGGTGGGTCGAGCCCATGGACGCGCTCGAGAAATCGGAGTCCGGAAAGTATTCGGCGCTCAAAGAACGCAGCTCATGGGACAGTATTGGGGAGAGGCCGTTCTGATGACCGCCTTCTCGCTCGTCCTTGGCATAGGGATCGCGTACTTCCTGCTTCCGGGTTTCAACGATCTGGCGAGCCGGTCTCTGGAGATCACCTTCACGTCGTCGACGCTGTTGCTGCTGGGTGGGCTGTTTGTCTCGGTGAGTCTTCTGGCCGGACTGTATCCGGCCGTTGTTTTGTCGAGTTTTAACCCGGTTGACGCACTCCACGGGAATATCGGTGGTCGTGGTGAGAGGAGCTTGATCAGGAAGGGATTAGTGATCGCTCAGTTCTCGCTCTCGATCTTTCTTATGGTGGGAACGATCGTGATGGGCGATCAACTTGGATTTCTGCAGGACAAAGATCTC
>JACZYK010000084.1 GCA_022571135.1 Bacteroidota bacterium | reverse complement strand
ACCGCGAAGTTCTTGATATTTATGAAGATGCGTATAACACCAATCCGGGAGACGACGATCGAAGATGGCGCATCGAGCACTCTCAACATCTGAGCCTCGATGACATACCACGCTTTGCCGCGCTGGGCGTCATCGCTTCCATGCAGGGTATCCACTGCACGTCCGACGCGCCATGGGTGTACAAGCGATTGGGAGCCCGGCGAGCTGAAGAAGGCGCGTATGTCTGGCAGAAGCTCTGGCTGTCAGGGGCGATCGTAACCAACGGAACCGATGCCCCGGTCGAGGACATTGATCCCATTGCGAGCTACTACGCTACCGTATCGCGCAAATTGAACGACGGATCGGTTTTCTTTCCGGATCAACGTTTGAGCCGAGAACAGGCCCTCCAGTCCTATACGCTCAACAACGCCATCGCCGCGTTCGAGGAAGATATCAAGGGTTCGCTTACGGTCGGGAAACTTGCCGATATCACCGTGCTGTCCAGAGATATTCTCACGATCGACGAGGAGGAGATTCCCTTTACGGAGGTGCTCTATACGATCGTCGGAGGAGAGATCCTCTTCGAGAAGAGCGGCGCCGAATAACCGGGCCTGACACAGAAAATGATCGGACGCTGATTTTCGAAAGCCGGATTGGCCGCGCGATGCATACAGTCCGGACTCGGATACCCACATCAGCACAAAAAATTCGATTTCGGATGAGAAGACTTGCGACCCTCCTGACCGTCGCGTTAATCTGGCTCGCCGCCTGCTCGGGAGGCGGCTCCGATCTGGATGAAGCCGTGGACCTGTTCTATCAGAATGATATGGAAAGGGCCCTTCAGTCCCTGCAACTGTTCGTATCCAAACATCCGGATCATCCCGAGGCCCGGGTCTGGCTTGCAGAAACGTATCGCCGGATGGGTCGGATGAGAATCTCTATGGAGGCGGCTCAGAGGGCGTTGGAATTAGACCCTGGTCAATGCTTTGCGCACACCGTGATCGCCGACGCAGCACGCCCGAAACTCTACGCCGAGCGGACCGATGAAGACGTGACCTGGATCGCCTTGAACAGGGCGATCCGTTGCGATCCATCGGACGGAAACGCATGGATGAGTATCTGGAACGAGGCCGTACTCCGAAGGAAACCGGAGATGATGCGCACTTCTGTGGCGAGAATGCGGGAGACCGGTTTTTTCACCGACGCTGTGTTGGCCTATGCACGCTGGACGCTTCGAAATCTGCCGGAGAACTCGATTCTTATTACAAACGGCGATCTCGATACCATCCCGATGCTGGCCGTACAGGTCACGGAAGATTTCCGACAGGACGTTGTAATCGTCGAAAGGGGACTTTTGGGAACGACCCAGTTTCTTCGTTACCTGAGAGACGATCTCGGTGTAACGATTCCGATCGAGGAGGCAGGCCTGGAAGTCCTGCCGCAGATCGTCGAGGCCGGCGCCACCGTTTATGAAATTGCAATACGCGTCTTCTCCGGTTGGATTACGCAGAAGGAGGACGGAAAAATGACGCGCCCGATCGCCATCTCATCGACGGTTTTCGAGGACTTTTTCGAAGGGATCAAGGATCACCTGCTTTTTACCGGGCCATACCGTCTGTGGCAGATCGAGGAGATCGGAGCAAGCCCGGCCATGGCCGAACTGGAAACGAATCTGGAGGGAATCGTCGTCGAGGAGTTCAAGGTGAGTGGGCGAGTGGGCTCGATCGCAGCCCGATTCGACATCTCTATACAAAGAGCATCGTAACGAACATTACGGCCACTGCGATCGCATACTGTGAAGGGCTTCTTGTTGAGGATAGGCTCGACGAAGCGCGGGAGCGAATTCAGTGGATCGAGTCGTTCGAGGAGGCGACGGAATCCGGGCCCGCATTTCCAGAAAAAATGGCCGAACTGAAAGCGTTTCTGGAAGCGGATTGAGGCATCGGGCCGGACCGAAAAAAAGCGTTATGACCGTATTCTCCGATCCTTCAATCGACAGCGTTAAGAAACTGTTGACCCTGTCCGAGTTGGCGGTTTCTGACATTCACGACGGAGGCTCCGTTCGTTTTTTTGGCTGCGGAACGAATGCCGAATTGGTGGGAGTCATCGGGCTGGAGCCTTACGGACGGGTTGGTCTGTTGCGTTCGCTTGCCGTCGATGCCTCGCGACGGGGCGAGAACCTCGGGAAGCGTTTGGTAGCCCACCTGGAACATGTGGCCGGAGAGACCGGCCTCAGGTCGATCTATCTCCTGACCGACACGGCCCAACACTTCTTTCTTCGCCTGGGTTATGTGCGCCTTGCCAGGGATGAGGCACCCGAAGTAATCCGTACTACGGAGGAGTTCAGGTGCCTGTGCCCCGACAGCGCGGTTTTCATGGTCAAACATATCGGGTCAGAGGAATGAGCGGCCGTAACCGAACTTTTCGATATCCGGTCTGTAGATCGCCATTTCTGCGTACGTTTGGAGTCGCGAAAAACGTTCCCGAAGACGATGTCATTTTCTGGGTCCCGGGAACGGCGTGGACGGTGAGGAATACGCTAGTTCCAAACGGTTCGCAGAGGCGAGCCAAGACGCCGGCCAACCATGCAGAAAAAAATCCACGATTACCCGGGAAAGAAGGTCGTTGTAACTTATGACTCCAAGCGATGTATCCACGCCGCTGAGTGTGTTCGGGGTTTACCGGGTGTATTTGATCCCGACAGGACGCCCTGGATTCAGCCGGACAATGCGGATTCGGACGCCGTATCGGAGGTGATTTCGCGATGCCCCACGGGCGCTCTTCAAATCGATCGCCGGGACGATGGCGGTTCCGAGCCGGCGCTGGGGCCAAACACGGTGCTCGTGATCAAGGACGGCCCCCTTTACGTAAGGGGAACGATTGAACTCGTCAATCCGGACGGATCCGTCCTTTCGAAGGAAACCCGAGTAGCGCTTTGCAGATGCGGCCTTTCCAGTAACAAGCCCCTATGCGACAACAGCCACCGGAATGGTTTTGAAGATCCCGGATCTCTCGGTACCGGTGGTTTCGGCAGCAGCGAGGCAAATCTGCATGATGATGAACTTCGAATTACGCTGGCCCGGAATGGACCGCTGCTCTGCGCAGGCCCGGTGGAGATTGTCGACGCGGACGGCACAAATCGACGCTCCGGGGGCAAAACAGCGCTATGTCGGTGCGGTGCGTCCAGAAATAAACCTTTCTGCGACGGCTCCCATCGTGAGATCGGTTTTTCAACCGACCCCGTTTGACGGTTGAAATTATTTTCGAACAGAGTCGAAATCCAGAATAGTTTTTGGTAGATTTAGCGCTTGGTCGACCAAATATTGGTCTCTGGGTTAACTAAATGTCTCTGTTAGAGAAAACGAAATGAATATTTACGTGGGCAATCTGCCCTGGGGCTTGTCTGATGACCAGCTACAAGATCTGTTTGCCGAGCACGGCGAAGTTACACGCGCGACGATTATTTCCGACAGAGATACGGGTCGATCGAAAGGATTTGGTTTCGTAGAAATGCCGAATCAGGCAGAAGCTGAAGCCGCCATCAGTTCACTGGACGGCACGTCTTTCAATGGAAGGGACATTCGAGTGAATGAAGCCCGCCCGCGGGAAGAGCGTCCACGGCGAGAGCGCTACTAGTAGCACCGACTCGGCGTCAGCATGATTCGACCGTGCCGACGCGTATCGGGACGTCAGGCTTCTCCCGGCCACATCCGGATGTTGATTCGTCATTGCGGGCAGCGACAGGTCAGTCGCCTAGTTCCTTCGGGTAGCAGATGTATGGTCTGGTTTCGCGACCCGAAACGCCGGCAATGGCGCTCACCCGCACGGCTTCCGACAGCTCGATGAGCGATCCGTCTCTCTGGAGGACGTCGATGGAATTTTCGACGTGTTCGTAGGCGGAATGATCGGACTGATCGAATACGAGATAGTATGAAGCATCCGGTTCCAGCGTTTCATCCGTACTCAGTCCTGCATTCTTCAGGTATGCTCTGACCCGATCCGTCCAGATGGATTTCAAAGCGTCTGAAGCCTGAGAATCCAGATACGAAACCCGGAAAAAATCGCGATCCAGAAATCTTCGGCAAAGATCTGCTAGAATCGGATCGGCGGACTTCCGCCAGCACTTGATGCTATAGATCAGATCGGTATCATCGAGTGCGCAGTAGTTGTTTCGTACGTCGGCGACGTCCAGATCATCCGTCGTGATATCATTTTCGAGGAAGAATAGAAACGCCGGTGATGCGCCCTCCGGAAGAGCCGAATCACTGTTTCTGAGATGCATGCGGACCCTTCGTATGATTCCACGAAGTAGGTGGTCACCTGCGATCACCGTCTTGTGCAGATAAACCTGCCAGTACATCAAACGCCTCGCAATCAGGAAGTTTTCGACGGCGTGGACGCCCCTGGCCTCAACGACGATCCGATCTTCGGATCCCCCCGTGTCGGGGTGCACACGGAGCGTTTTAATGATGCGCTCAACGCCGACCCGGCCCTCAACGACGCCCGTGTAGTACGAGTCGCGCCGCAGGTAGTCCAGCCGGTCCATGTCGAGTTGGCTCGAAACGAGCTGGTTCAGGAAACGTCTCGGGTAGTCGCCATCGAATATTTGAAGGGCAGTCTCTAGTCTTCCTCCGAATGATTCGTTGAGCTCGGCCAGCAGGATTCGGCTCATGGCCTCATGGCGAAAGCCGGAAATAAGATTACTTTCAAGCGTGTGCGAGAACGGGCCATGACCGATATCGTGCAGGAGCGCTGCAGCGAGGGCGGAAGTATGCTCTTCCCGTGATATCTCTGTGCCCTTTTCCGTCAGTGCAAGAAGGCTATCGTGCATGAGCGCCATGGCACCGAGTGCATGGCCAAACCGGGAATGCTCCGCACCCGGGAATACGAGATAGCCGATCCCGAGCTGGCGGATTCTGCGAAGGCGCTGGACCTCCGGAGTCTGAATCAGGTCGAGAATCAGTCCCCGGGGAACAGAGATAAACCCGTGGACTGGATCCGAAAATATTTTGAAACGACTTTTCAAGAGATTGCTGAACGACGTAACGGCTCGTTTTGTATATAGCGAAGACACACGAAGAAATCTATCCGTAACCCGTGAGTGCTTCCGTAGGGAACGTTCAAATTCCCTGTTGTATCGACGTGCCGGAGGAGTATACGCCCGGAGCACGTTATGCGTTGAGAATGCTGCTCTATCCGTTCAGAGTGAAGCCTCTCTGGGTTACGCCCGATCGTCTGGCTCACGGCGGCATCTATTACGGCGTGGATCAGGATAACGCTCCGGAAGCGGCCTGGCGAATTTGCGTTCTCGCTTCAACCCTGGATTTTTTTTCCGGAGTCTCGCAGGATCCGCCGTCGTTACGACTCGTGTCGATAGGTGATGACGAAGTCCCGGTGCTTTTCGAGAGTGGAGGCGACGGACCGTTCGACCTCGTGGCGGCTACGTTTTTCCTGCTTTCCGGGTGGCAGGAACGGACCTCAGTTCAAAGAGATCGGCACGGGCGGTTTCTGTTCGGCGGGTCGCTCCATGATAGGCTCGGCATTGCCGGCCTACCGGTCGTCGAACTCTATCGGATGTGCGTGGCGACTCGCCTTCGCAAAATCGGATTCAAGGTCGAGTCGAAATCATGGGGCGTCGCAGATTGGGCTTTTTGTTCGACCCACGATATCGATTACATCCGGAAATGGCGCCCTGGAATCGTATACAGGGAGATCGTTCAGCGTGGAATACTCAATCAGAGCAGGGAATCCGTCGCCACGCGTGTTGGAAGAATCGGAGAGGCGCTTACAGGTATGCTGTCTCCGTCGGATCCGTACCGGCGGGCCATCCGTCGGATTCGAAAGGAAGTGTCAGGCAGGTCCGGTACGGCGACCTTCTTTTTCAAGGTGGCGGCGAGAGATCCGCACGACGTGAAGTATTCGTCATCGAGTACGTTTCTGCAGCATGAATACGCCGAACTGCGTTCGGGGGGCTTCGAGATCGGCTTACATCCGAGTTATCATGCCTTCAATCACGGCGCTTACCTGGCGGAGGAGAGGAGTAACCTCGCCCTGTCGTCCGGAATAAAGGCGATTTCCGTACGCACACATTATCTCCGATTCGACCTTTCATCGACTCCGCGCCTGCTCGAAAAGTCAGGCTTCAGAATCGATTCCTCGCTTGGATTTGCGGACCACGAAGGATTCCGCAACGGAACGTGCAAGCCGTTTCAATTATTCGATCTTCACGCCAATCGGGCATTGGACATCTGGGAAATGCCACTGACCGTGATGGAGTCGACGCTCTTCAACAGGCAACACCTTTCCCTGGAAGAGGCCAGAGGGAGGACGTTCGACCTGATGGAGACCTGTCGGCGGTTCGGAGGCGTATTCGTCGGGCTCTGGCACAATACGCTCTGGGATGAATCGGACTGCCCCGGATGGGGAGAGCACTTCACGTCTTCGCTCGACAGGGCCATGGAGACCAAGGCCGGAATAATGTCCCTGAGCGCGGCGATGGATTCGTGGGATTAACTAGAACCGGTATATATGGAAGCTGACGCATGCTCCGGACCATTCTGACATCCAACATCGAAGAGGCTGCCGGATTCATCCGCTCAGGCGAGGTCGTGGCGTTTCCGACCGAAACCGTATACGGCCTGGGCGCAGATGCTCTGAACGCGGTGGCGATTCAAAAATTATTTCAGGCCAAGCGGCGTCCCTCCGATAATCCGATGATCGTTCACGTCTCCGATCCTTCCGAGATCGATGGCATCGGGTCGAATATTCCGAAATCCGCAATTCGGCTCATCGAGGCCTTTTTTCCGGGTCCGCTTACGCTGGTTCTGACAAGGGATCCCCGGATACCCGAGGTCGTGTCGGCCGGCTTGACCACGGTCGGCGTCCGGATGCCGGATCATCCGATCGCCCGGGAATTTCTGCGCGCTTGCGGGCGGCCTGTCGTCGCGCCCTCCGCCAATGTCTCGGGACGGCCGAGTCCGACGACCTGGCAGTCGGTTTTCGAGGATCTGGACGGACGGATCTCGTGCATTCTGAAGGCCGATCCCACGCGCGTCGGGCTCGAGTCGACCGTCGTCGATTGCTCCGACGAGGTTCCGGTCGTACTCCGGACGGGAAGTATCACACTGGGTCAACTGCAATCCGTCGAACCCGGGGCCGTGCTCGGTCGTCCGAACGACGCGGCCATGGGGCGCAGCCCGGGAACGCGTCATCGCCACTACGCTCCTACCGCCTCGGTAGTCCTGATCGATCATCCCTCGGATATGGCTCCGGACGCGAACGCGGCCTACATCGGCCTTGCGGCGCACCCCGATCCGGAGAGTCTGGTCGGGTATAGCGTGGCGGCGGACATCGAGTCCTATGCTCGTCGGCTGTTCGAGTTTTTTCGGGAGTGCGACCGCCGCGGCGTCGAGACGATCTACTGTCAGAGCGTACGTCGCGAAGGGCTTGGTGCCGCGCTGATGGATCGTATCCATCGGGCGGTCGAGAGGTAAACGGGTGTTCCGTTGTCGAGCGGGTGGTCGAGCGGCGAGCGGGCGAAGCCGCAGATCAGAGCCCGACAGTAATTCCGATCCGATTCAAGCTCACGACGGGTGTTATTCTACGTGGAACACCCTCACCATTGTGCCTGCCGGCAAGCCAGTGCGCGGTCCAGAATCCTAACGCGCTTCCGGCAACGATATCCGAGAACCAGTGGAATCTCGTCGCCACACGGGAAAAAGCCGTACCGGCTGCAAGCCCGACCAGAAGGTAGGTACCTGCGTTGGAATAGTAGATCACCCACGGGGTGATGAAGGCGAACACGGTCGCGGAATGTCCCGATGGAAACGAGGTGTTCCCCGAAAAGAACCCAAACGAATCGGAGCCCTCGTTCTGGTTAGGTCGGGAGCGGCCGATCAAGGCCTTGAGAGCGTTGACCATGACGTCAGACAGGACGATGGCCTCGATCGATGTGAAAGCTGCGTCCTGAAAGCGGGTATTGCGCTGCATGAGGGATCCGACAAAAATAAGCAGCGACATGGGTCGAATCGCTTTCACGTTTCCGAATTCCTCCAGGACTCGCATGGATTCGCGCCCTGCCAGGTGATCGGTTCGATCGCGCATCCTGCGGTCGAACCGGGACGCCAGGTAAACGGCGCCTCCGGTAGCTAGGACGAGTACAGGGCGAATCCGAGCGACTGAAGGAAGCAGTTCCCGTAAATCAGAGGCGGCCCAATCCATGAACCGGAGCGGATCCCTGCTCGGCGACGGTTGGGCGTGTGTCTCCCGTATCGGAAACGCGACGATCGAGACCGCTGCGCAAAGCATCAGGAGGCAGACTCTGGAGATATGAAGTTGGGATGACACGTTGTGCAGGTTTTCGCCGCCGAAAATTAATGATCCCAAATTAGCAAGAATCTGGAATGTGCTCGTTTGAATTAGGGCCATGTTAAAGGAGAAGTGATAAACAAGTGCACGTTTGGCGTATCGGCGTCTTGTACCATCGGATCGGCTCGAATAACTTAGGGACTTTAATTCAGGGCTCAGACGAATGCCCCTCAACCCTCGTTACCCACCGCGAACACACAATCAGGAAGCTGCCTAACGCACCGTTGAAGAAGCACCTAGTCACACTCGTCGTCTCGCTCTTCCTAATGTTCTTCGGAATGTTTTCGGTCGAGGCCTGTACGTCCACCCGGCAAATCGTGGCCGACCAGCCGGTAGGGGAAGAGGCACCGAAACCGGAAGAAAAGAGCGACGCCGACATTCTGGCTTCGTTGCCGGAACTGGAGCGCGAGTTTCGAGGCGTCTGGGTTGCGACGGTGGACAATATCGACTGGCCATCGGAGCCGGGGTTGCCGACGGGTGTCCAGAAAGCCGAGATGCGAGCGTTGCTGGATCGCGCAGTCGACCTGAATCTCAATGCGATCGTATTCCAGGTTCGGCCAAGCGCTGACGCGTTGTACGACTCGCCCTTCGAGCCCTGGTCGGCCTATCTGACCGGGAAGCAGGGGAAGGCTCCCGATCCATACTACGACCCGCTGGAGTTTACCGTCGAGGAGGCCCACCGCAGAGGTCTGGAACTGCACGCCTGGTTCAACCCGTATCGGGCCTATCATCCGACGGCCAGTGAAGAGTTTACACCGCTCCATGTCACGCGATCGGAAATGACGGTTCGGTACGGGAACCAGAGATGGATGGA